>JAQCMZ010000168.1 GCA_028274825.1 Haloferacaceae archaeon | reverse complement strand
GGTCTTCGGTCGGGTGAAGTCGATACCTGTAGGCGTAGTGCAGTGTGTTACTCGTCTGGATTGGATGTGCGGACGATTTTCACGTTCGCGCCAC
Organism: Haloferacaceae archaeon; assembly: GCA_028274825.1. Taxonomy (GTDB): domain Archaea; phylum Halobacteriota; class Halobacteria; order Halobacteriales; family Haloferacaceae; genus J07HR59. The sequence goes on along the minus strand of JAQCMZ010000168.1, from coordinate 4,572 downwards.
GCCAGTCTTTTGGGACAAAAACGTGAGCACCGTTATCGGTGGCTGTTGCTTCGCCGTCGATGACTTCGTGACCCTCAGTTTCGTGTCTGTCCATCACCACGATGTATACATTGTCCTTACTTCACTGTGTTGACTTCGTGGGCCTGTGGGACCTCAATAGAACACCGTCTGCGCGAGATGATGACGGCGCTGTATCCCTGCCCTACTCGCTCCCTTTGGTCGCTCCGTGAGGACGGGGGCTTAGCGCCTATAGACTGCTAAATTCAGAAATCGCCGACGGACCAGCGATTTTGAGGCCGGGTGACTGAGACACTGCACACAGCTTGACTTCCTCCACACGACTGAAGTCGTGGGATTCCCACGGCGCTGCGCCGCTTGGGTGGGATAGTGTGGTTTGCAACCGACAGTGCTGGCTGAGCCACACAGCCGTTCCATCCTCTCCGGCAGTGGGTGCTGAGTAGTTCTGCCCTGCTGACTCGGAGTTCCCGTTGTTCTCGGTCGGTAACCGGCAAGGATTGCCAGACGAGGATACATTCGTGGGTTCTGTCGAATCTCCAGCCAAGTCGGTGAGTGTGGAGAGATTCACAGTTGTCGGGGTCATCCCACGAGTACAGTCGTGGGCTTTCAGCTTGATACCACTGTAATCGTCTGTTCGATGCAGTCAAGTGAGCAGCCACCGTCTCGTGGTGGGACTGGCAAGCCCGCGAGTATCGGTGTCCCGGTTGTTAAGTTCACCTTCTCTTTCGGGCATATCTCAGTCTGTGGGCGGCAACTTGCTTCCAGAATTGTTCTGAATCTGCTTCGGGTAGCGGGTCTCACCGCTTTCCGGCAGGTTGTGTCACCTGTGCGGGGAGACTGCGTGATTTGACAGTCTTCTTGTTAGTGGTGTGAGTCGCTTTTCTCGAACACATTCTGTGGCTGGGACGGGCAATTCATTCGTCATTTCGGACGTACGGGCTGGGCGCTTCCAAGCCGGTGCGCTCATTACCTTTGAATCGTCATATGAATCTGCATGAGTGCAAACGAAGAAGTAAAAGAAACGCAAAACTGGCCAGAACTCGTCACGAGCATCTACTCCGAAATGAGCGGAGAAGGTTCCACTTCAGTGGCGGTTCGGGAGATGGATATCGAAGTTCCGAGCTCAACCGGCAGGGATTCCGAGCGCGCACACTGGACGGTTGACGGTGTTATCGAACTGAACCCCGACGAATAGTCCCGACGCTTCCCGGCGGGAACGTCTCTATATTGGCGACTGGTGACCGGTAGGTCAGCCCTGATGGCTGAGTGCGCAGTATGTGGCCGAGATGTGGGATTGAGCTATCCCGGGCTGATGAAGCCAGACTGAAACATCAACCCCATATTATGAGTGTCTGACAGGTAGATTCACACCGTGTTGAGCCTGAGCTGTCCAGTTGCGAGAGTTGTGAGTTGATTGCAGATACCGATCTCGGCGTGGCAGGAACCATACAAACGATGGGAACTCCGAGTCCATCTGAGAGTGAGAATATACCTCGGTATATCCCACCGGAAAGGTGAGTGACGATGACAAACACCGTCAAGAAAAACTGAGGTTACTACCGTTAGTACTCTCCAGTTCGCCGACTCTGTTGGCCCCGTGTGAACTACCTCTCCTGCTCGCGCTAACGCGCTCGCTAAGAGTGGGGCTTCCTGCTTCCACGACGCGATTTACAGGAACAGCGGTCGTTCCCGTCGGGAGCGCAGCCTCCACAGGCGGTCCGTCGGAGTGTCCCACTCCTCGTGGCTCGACAGGGGAGTCCCGTGGGACAGCCCACGCTTCTTGTCACGTTTGAACGCTGTCTGTGTCGAGGAACTTCGCACGGTCCGAGCCGTCCCAGTTGGAGCGGCGGGTCAGTCGAAGCCCACAGGTCCGAACGCTCACTTGTATTCCGGCTGGGCGGTCTCAGATACCATGCTTAGGTGGGCCTGTGAGTCATTCACCTGAACGTGCACCGTGGCGTGAAGACGTCGCTGTATCCCTGCCCTACTCGCTCACTTCGGTCGCCCCATGAAGACGGGGACTGAGCGCCTACAAAGTGCTAATAACTCCGGATCACCCATCTGCTGCCCGAAGAGCGGCCAATTTGCCGCCTGCAACCACCGTCTCGCGCTGGTCAGCCGTGAGATCAACTCTCACCTCAAACGTCCAGTCGTCACCGGTGGTGAGGGTCAGCGTATCCGCCCCGTGGTCAATTTGATCGACAATGTCACCGACTACGGTGAGATCAGAACCGGTGTCGATCCGATCGTGAACCGTCGGATCTGCGAGTTGCAAGGGTACCACGCCGAAATTAACTAAATTCTCGAAGTGGATCCGCGCGAAGCTCTTCGCAATCACGCCGTGAACATCGAGCACGGCAAGCTCTAGCGCCGCATTCTCACGCGATGAGCCCTGTCCCCAGTTCTCTCCGGCGACGATCCACCCGCCTGCAGCCTCGCGCGCCTTCTGTGGAAACGACTCGTCAACCCGGAGAAGTGTGTAATCGGCACAGGCCTGTGGGTCTGACCACAGAGAGATCACTTCTGCGTCGGCAGGGACGATGTGGTCGGTGGTGATATTGTCGCCGGTCTTCGTGATCACTGGTCCTGTGACCGTACTAGCGAGGGAATCTCCGGGTGGCACTGTTCCGATCGTCTCTCCACGCTCGACGGCCACCGTCGGATCGGGCTCGATAATCTCGTCATGACGGCGCGTCATGTTTTCAGGAAGCGTGACGGACGGCGGTGTCAACTCGCCGTCCCGTGGGTCGACTATCTCACCCGCAACAGCGCTGGCGGCAACCACAGCCGGAGACGCGAGATACACCGAGTCGTCAGCCTGGCCCGAGCGTCCCCCGAAGTTGCGATTGAACGCCCGCAGTGAGACGGCATCCGGCGCGGGAATATGTCCCTGCCCGATACAGGGCCCACAGGTCGATTCCGAGATGCTCACACCTGCCGCGTATAGCTCTGTAGTCTCCCCCTCGCGCGCGAGCAACTCAACCGACCGTTTCGAGGCCGGAGCGACGATAGCGTCTGTCCGCGCGGCGATTGTTTCGTCGGTCACCACATCGGCGACGGTTGCGATGTCGGCGTAGGAGCCGTTCGTACACGTACCGACGATAGCCTGATCGATCGGCGTCCCCGCAACCTCGCTGACTGGAACGACATTATCTGGCATTGACGGGGTTGCGATCAGCGGCTCAACCTCGGAGAGGTCGACCACAATCTGGCCGTGATATTCGGCATTCTCATCGGGCTGTTTGGGGACGAAATCGTCTTCGCGTCCGAGTCGACGAAGGTGCCGGCGGGTTCGATCATCGCTCGGGAAGATAGCGGAGGTCGCGCCGAGTTCCGTCGCCATGTTCGTGATTGTACAGCGCTCGGGGACCGACAGCGTTGCCACCCCGGGGCCGGTGAACTCGAAGACCGTCCCGACACCGCTTTTCACTGAATACCGCCGCAGGAGTTCGAGAATGACATCCTTGGCAGTGGCCCAATCGTCGAGTTCGCCTGTTAGCCGGACGTTCACGACCTCCGGGGTCTCGAGGGTGTAGCTATCGCCAGCCATCGCCAGTGCGACATCAAGTCCCCCGGCGCCGATTCCAATGGCACCGAACCCGCCCATCGTGGGGCTGTGCGAGTCACAGCCGACGAGAAGATCTCCCGGTCGGATCCACTGCTCACGCTGAACTTGGTGACAGATCCCGTTCCCTGGCTTGGAGAATTGCCCACCGTACCGCTGTGTCGCCGTCCGCAGGTACCGGTGCGTATCGGCGTCGGCACTGCCGATCTGTAGCGTCTGGTGGTCACAGTGCTGTGCGGCGATGTCTGTCTGGACTTGCTCAAGACCCAAAGCCTCAAACTCCATCCAGACGAGCGGCCCCAGCACGTCGTGAAGAAGCACTTGATCGACAGTCACATCGATCCGTTCGCCGGGGATGAGTTCCCCCTCAGCGAGGTGGTCGGACAGTACGCGCTCTGTGAGTGTTTGCGTCCCCCGGGTCATACTGTTTATTCTGAAAGAATATGTATATATTTTTGCCGTTGACAGGAGAGTCTGCTCCGGTTCCGGGGACTGCGGGGTCTTCCTCAGCTCCTTCAGTTGAGTCATATCAACTATCTTTGAGCCACAGACAATCCCGGCGAAGATAATGAGCGACTATCCTGTATGTTTTCGATGTGTGAATGCAGTGATACGAATTGTTAAACTCGACTTCGCGAGCGTTGATATACTTCAGCAGGTCATTGACATCCTCCTCCGCGTTCACGCGGCCGAATCCCACGGCACCGCTGGGTCGGGAGTGTCAGGGTTGCAGACTCCCAAGCCAACACACCGTTGGAATCGGTGAGTGACTAATCGATGGGCAGTCTCCTGGGAGTGGCCACCCCGGGACTCCTCTCTTTTGTCGTGTTCGGACACCCAGTGTTGTGTTGGCCACAGGGAGTCCAACAGACTTCGACGGACTCGGAGTGACTTTCTCTGCGAGTATTTGCCCGGTGGTTGGTGTGTGATTCCCACATCGGGCCACACTCTGTTTCCAGTGTGGGCGGACACTCGAACCGCCAGTTGTC
>JAQCMZ010000155.1 GCA_028274825.1 Haloferacaceae archaeon | reverse complement strand
GAGTTGACTTGGTCCCGTCGTCCCGCATTGAGTTCATGCTCGGTATCTTCCTGCTGGCGCTCGTTCCAATAATCGAAGGGATGTCCGACAGCACACCGCTGTACAAAGAGATTGACTTCAAAATGAATAGACAACAGGCACGCTCGCTAGCCAGATGAGTCATTGAGATCGGAATGGAACCACATGGGTGACGTGTGAATACAGGTGTAAGCCGCATTATCCTTCGCTGTGTGTACTTGTGCCTGCTCCAATACCAACAGCAACCCCCGTTCCCATTCCTATGATTACTCCCACCGCGAGTGAGTCAATTGTCACACCAAATACGATCCCTAACACCATACCACATGCCATCCCACCAACAACGTACCTCGGATCGGTTGCCTTCGCTTTCCCGGGGGCTGTTTCAGGCATATCCATCTGATGGAGAGAACCTAAATTAAAATATGATTCTAGCTATTATGACGCCGAGTTGGGGTGCAGACGCCTGTATAGTACACTGCTGAACTCACGCTCTACATCGGTCACGCCCATACTGTCAGGTACCGAGACAATAGGGGAGCATCGCCCGTATCTCCGGACGTGAGTTGTCTCCCAACCCGATTACGAGACGAGAGAGTTCTCAAGCAATGATAGGTTCCGGATTCGCTGCTGCATACAGGGCGCAAGTTCTGCGCGGGCTCCTCTCAGGACGGCGGCCCAGCAAATCGGTCAGTATAATTTCTGGCCCCCGTACTGGAATGTTTGACACTATTACCAGGCGAGGGCGTATGACGCCTCATGCTTGTTGGAATCGCCGCAGCCATATGTATCGGAAGCGCAGCGGGCATCTTGGCTATCAGCGCGACGGTCGCTCACCGATACAACGAACCAGGGGCTGCGTGGTTCACAGGATACACCGCGCTGGTCGGCCTCGGCCTCGGCCTCGTCAGCGCCGGTATCCTCACCGGTCTCATCTCAGTGACCGACTTTAGCGGTGCGATCGGGCGATGGCTAGCGCTTGTCTGGATCCTTCCCGCCGCTTTGTGGCCGATGTTCGTACTTCAGTACACCGGGCGGTTCGTCTCGCTTTCGCTCAAAACGAGTGCGCTGATCGCTTTTCCGCTTCGCGTCATAGTTCTACAGGGCATACAAAGCGGAGTATCAGTAGTGCCGACACAGGTTCTCGGACTTGTCGGAATTGCTACCCGTTATTACGCTGTGACGCTGGCTGTGGCCGGCATCGTGCTGGTGGTGCGAGCGACACGCCGGTATGACCACCTGACGGTATGGCAAGGAATTGCCTTCGCTGTGGCACCAGCTGCGATGTGGCTGTTCTGGAGCAATATCCCATATATCGCTCAACTCGGTCAAGCAGTGGGAGGGGCCGCCTATGTGCTTGGATCCCTCGGCGTGGTGTGTGGGTTCGGACTCGCGGTGTTCCGGTTCGACGCGTTCAAAAAATCCCCTGCCGTCGGCGTCGTCGGCGAACGGGATGTCGTCGACGAGACGGACGACCTAGTGCTAGTCGCGGATGACGAGCAGCGAGTGGTGCGGGCAAACGAGAGTGCGCGCACTGCTTCGGACGGCCCGGACCCGGCTGCCGGCACCGTCACTGTCGACGATATCATCGGGAAGGGTGTGGACGGTCTGCGAGCAACCGAGACGATCGAACTCGATGTCGAGGGTGCGTCAGCGAAGTATGATTCACAGGTGTCGACGGTACTTGACCGGCGTGACCAGCAGCTGGGCACCGTGGTCAGTCTCCGGGAAGTGACCGAACGAGAACTTCGCAAGGAACGACTCACGGTCCTTAACCGGGTTCTGCGGCACAATCTCCGCAATCAACTCGATGTCGTCAACGCTCATCTTGAGGCCATCGACGACGACCACGCGGACGCCGCAACCCAGACGACCGATCGCATCGTGCGTATGAGTGACCGCGCACGGAGGATCGACCGACTTCTCTCAGGAACGCGCGAAAACGTTGCCGTCGACGTCGCCGAACTGCTCCGCGACACTGTCGCCGCCTGCGACTCCTCGGTCGCTCTCGAAGCGCCCGACTCGCTGCTGATAACGACCGACTGCGCCGCCCTCGAAGCGGCTGTAGATAGCGCCCTCGACAATGCGGTCACACACGCCACGAACGTGACCATCTCTCTCCAGGAGACCCCTGATGGATGTGAGATCCGGGTCACCGATGACGGCCCGGGAATCCCCGAGTCGGAGCTGTCCGCGCTCGAAGCCGGGACCGAGACAGCACTCCAACACGGGACAGGGCTGGGATTGTGGCAACTTGCCTGGGCCGGCCGCACGCTCGGCGGTAACGTATCCTTCGACACGTCGGAAGGCACCACCGTCACGATCACCGTCTTTGACGCAGATTCAACTGGTGAGTATGGACAGGAGGTTCAGCAGGTAGGCATAGCTCCACCCTCGGACGAACTCGCTCGACAGTATGCACAGTCCATCACCAGCCGATGGAACCGTCTCGGTGGGAGGTCGACGCCAAGTGGATGCCGACCTCAGCCTCTGTATCGGTCACGCCCATACTGTCAGGTAGCGAGACAATAGGGAGAATCGCTCGTCTCTCCGGACACGAGTTGTCCGCCAATTCGCTTAGCAGTATAGCTACAGATCGAACACGTAGGCCGAGCCAGCACGCTCGCCGTTGGGGTCCTCGTCAAATAACGCTCCAATGAGTGCCGTGGTGCCGTCGCCCGAGAGCCCCGCCGAAGCGCCGAACCTGTCGCGGCTATCACCGTCCTCTGGGACCAGTTTCGCCTGCTGGGTCCACGCGCCATCGGTGGCGTTGAATACGTACGCCGAGCC
>JAQCMZ010000154.1 GCA_028274825.1 Haloferacaceae archaeon | reverse complement strand
ATGTGATTTTCGTCATTCTGTCTGGAACGAGCAACCTCGTGTTCCACGCGAAGTTTGTGCGGGTTCGTTCATCTACAGGCCGAGCAGGCCGAGTGTGAGGGGTCGGACGGAAATCGCAGAAGAGTGATGACGAGAATCGGCGATTCTCGAAGGATGACCCCGAGGGTGAAGGCCGTCGGAAGAGTAAGGAAGCGACGGTTCGTCCCGTTGAGACAGTCAGAAATCCCACAGACGGGTTACAGAGCTTCATCCAATGCTGACTGAGACGATTTGGAAATGCGACTCCTCTCACAATCCACGTCTGTGGCGTGGTGCGACGGGAGTTGTCGGGCGGAGTGGAGCCGCCGTCACGGACGCACCGAGCGTTCGGGTGTCAATTCCAGCTGACCCATCTTGGGAAGGTCGGGGGGAATTACAGTCGCCTCAGATGGCACGCCCCGTTTTCGGACGTGCGGTCAAGACGGTGAAGCCTTGGGGCTTGTCCCCGAGGGACTTCACGAGCTACACCGTCCCGTGTTTCTCGACCATCTCACTCCATAGGTAGTCTTCGGCTTCCGGGTGATTCGCCCCTTGCTCGCGCTGTGGAGCGGTGGCCTTTTGCGGGTGCATCTCGCCCACTCTGGCATGGACGAGCATAAACCCCTCACGTATGCGAAAGCCGGGGTGGACATTGACGCGAGCGAGGCGGCAACCGCTGCACTCGTGAGTCAACTGACAGACGACAGTGACGGCTATGCAGGGCTTGTTGATATCGGTGACAGCTATCTGGCGCTAGCGACTGACGGTGTCGGGACGAAACTAATTGTCGCCGAGGCGATGGATGATTATTCGACGGTCGGAATCGACTGTATCGGGATGAACGTGAATGATCTGGTTGCTGCTGGTGTCAAACCAGTGGCGTTCGTTGATTATCTGGCCGTCGATGACGCTGACGACAGTGTCGCCGCAGAGATCGGAGAAGGGCTCGATTCCGGCGCCCAATCTGCGGGTATCGAACTCGTTGGTGGTGAGACGGCGGTGATGCCCGAGGTGATCGACGGGCTGGATCTTGCCGGCACCTGTGCAGGAATCGCACCGAAAGGAGCGCCGTTCGAGGCGGCTGCACAGCCAGGCGACACCCTAGTCGGGTGGAACTCGTCCGGGATTCACTCGAATGGGCTGACCCTCGCCAGAACAGCCGTCACTCGTGATCACGAGTATACCGACGCGTGCTCGTTCGGAGCGTATGACAGTATTGGTGCGGCTTTGCTCGAGCCGACACGACTGTACACTGATTTGCTCGAACCGATGCAGACTCACGGTGTCCGAGGAGCCGCACACATCACCGGCGGCGGGTGGACGAATCTCACCCGCCTCGGAGATAATCAATATGTCATCGATAATCCGTACCCCGCTCAGGAGGTGTTTGCGTTCATTCAACAACACGGCGGCGTCTCTGACGAGGAGATGCACCGGACATTCAACATGGGGACGGGGTTCGTGGCTGCGGTGCCGCAAGACAACGCGGAGAGGTTAGCCGCCAGTTCCGAGGGGAGAATCGTCGGTCGAGTCGAGAAGGGAGAAGGTATCCGAATCCGTGACTGTACTCTTTCAGCGACCCACTCCTGACGGTCGGTCGAGGTCCGATTTCGGGCGTTAGTCTGGAACACACAACAAGCCTGTTCCACGGACTGACATAGGCTACAACCACCGCGAGATTTCTGTGGTCTCACCGGCTGTTAGTGGAGACCGATGGCGTCTCCACCCGCCGTTGTAATCATCAGTGTCAGAAATCCATCTGGGAGAAATCTCAGCCACCGAGTCGAGTCGCCGACTGCGATTGGGGCCACCGTCTGCGAGCGGTCACAGTTCTCGCGGAGTAGCCGGCGGAGGCCAGAAGAAAGCGTCAGGAGAGGTGAGACGCAATATCGGCCTCAGTGATCATCCCGACTGTCTCTCCTGCCTCGGTCACGACGACTCCTTTGTAATGCTCGAGCAGATTCCGAATCTCGTCGACGGTCGCCTCCTGAGAAACCGTCGGGAATGACTCGCTCATGACCTCCGAGACAGGATACTCCCCGACATCAGTCCCGGCGTCGACGATGTCTCCCTGGCTAATCGACCCGACAGGCACACCATTCTGGATAACAGGCAGTTGAGAGTATGCCTCTTCGTTCATCAACTCCACAGCCTTGTGGACGGAATCGTCTGGAGGCACACTTACGACCGACTCGTGCATGAGGTTGACGGCCCGGACAACTTCCCCTTCAGCCTCGTTGAGGGCGGCGACAATCCGTCGTAGTGTCGAAAGCCGGGGGTCGACATCTCCACCCTCGATTCGAGCGATAAGCGGCTGAGAGACACCCGCAGCCTCCGCGAGTTCGGTTTGAGTCAGTCCAAACTCAGTCCGCCGTTCCCGGAGGTCCTGTGGCGTCGGTAATTCCATACGCGGAGATTACCAGAGGTTATAGGAAAGTGTTTCGAGGTTAGGAGGCCGCTTCCTCGGGGTCTTGTTCAGTCTGCACCAGATCCACGACTGTCAGGGGGACATCTCGGAGAGCGCCGCCGACCTCGCTTTTCGCGATTTTGGCAGCGTGATCCCGGGTCTCGGCGTTGAAGATCTCGATCTCGAGCATCAATCCGACTAGCGCGGTCTCGGCAGCAATATACGCAGAATCGAACGGTTCACCGCAGGCTGGACAGTCAGTCATTCCGATGTCTACTTCGACGTACTGTTTGTCCGTTTCGTTGAGTCGTTTGCCAGCCTCACTCACTGCCACTCCAATGGCATCGTCAAGATTCTCGACATCACGCACCAGCCACGCTGCCTCCATGACGGCCATATAATTTCCCATATACTCAGTTCACGCCCGGAGAACATCCCCTTTGGGGTTTGCGTCGATAGTGATAGGACCGACCTCTACAGGCGGGACCTGTCAGTGCAGACGAGTCTTCTCGACCAACTCGCGGGGTTTGGCGGGGCTTGAGAGGCCACTGACGAACGAGAAGGCGTGCATTTATGAACGCGCCGGCCTCATTACTCATCAATGCGAAATCCGAGCGAGTTCTCTGACGAGTTGGCTAGTAATGATACGCCAGTGTTTGGACCCGAGATCGGTGACTTCTCACACGCAGAACAGCGGGCTGGTGAGGTCTCCGATGATAAGGAGATGAAGACGGGCACCACGACGGTTGGATTGTCAACCGAAGATGGGGTCGTCCTCGCGACGGACATGCGAGCATCGCTTGGTCGGATGGTCTCTTCGAAGGATGTCCAGAAGGTCGAAGAAATTCACCCTCGTGGTGCGCTGACGATTGCAGGCTCGGTGTCGGCCGCACAATCGCTGATCTCGTCGTTACGTGCGGAAGTGAGTCTCTACGAAGCACGCCGCGGAAAAGACATGTCAATGCAGGCTCTGTCGACGTTGACCGGGAATCTTCTCCGGTCTGGAGCCTTCTATATCGTCCAGCCGATTCTGGGCGGTGTCGACGATGAGGGAGGTCATATTTACTCGATTGACGCGCTCGGTGGCACGACTGAAGAAGAATACACCGTAACTGGCTCTGGGTCACAGTACGCTCTCGGTGTGCTTGAACAAGAATTCGAGGAGGAACAGTCGATTGAGGAAGCTGAGACGGTCGCTGCACGCGCAATCGAATCAGCTGTCGAGCGAGATTTGGCCTCCGGAAACGGCATCAACATTGCTGTCGTGACGGAGGATGGGGTTGATATCACCCGATATCAGGACTTCGAGGAAGTGCTGTAATCCGCGCGCTCAACAAGACAGACTCTCTGGCAAGTCACCGTCTCTCGTGAGTTGAAGCCGACTCATTCTAGTCATGCTCTGTCTTGACAACAGTCCTCGGTCACAGTCGATGTTAGCTGGGCTGATCACGCACAGCAGCCGAGAGATCAACCTGCGTTGAACAGACACTCACAGATCAACTCGCTGATAATCTGTTAACAGTTATTGGTAATACGATTTCTTTATTCAGTGGTGATCTGGTAACAAACCATGATACACCATCAT
>JAQCMZ010000151.1 GCA_028274825.1 Haloferacaceae archaeon | reverse complement strand
GCTCGGGATCGGCCCACAGATACCGCTCGAATAACTCATCCATGGTGTCAGCGTCGTTGGAGAGCAGCACGGCCTCTCCGTACGGGTCTAACCCCGGCCGGCCAGCTCGCCCACACATCTGAAGAATCTCGAGTGTATCGAGTGGTTTCATCCCCCCGAATTCGCCGTCGTATCGCCGCCAGTCACGCACGATAACCCGCCTGGCGGGGGTGTTCACCCCTGCAGCGAGTGTCGGAGTCGCAGACACACACTTGACCAGCCGCTCACGAAACGCGTCTTCGACGAGTGATCGGCTCTCCGAGGACAATCCCGCGTGATGAAATGCAGCGCCTTTCGCGACTGCATCGGCGAGATCCTCGTTGGTCTGTGTATCTGAGCTCCCCCGTATTTCGGCTGCGAGTTCACGGAGGTCGTTCCGTTCGCCGCTGGTGAGACGTGTGCTGGTGATATCTGCGAGTCGATTAGCGGCCGTTTCGGCATTCCGCCGGGAACTGACGAACACTAACGACGACCCTCCGACACCGTCTTCGACCGTGTCGAGCGCATCGCCGACGAGGGCTGCCGTTTGGCCCTCACCACCCTCGACGTTGACCTCTTGCTGGCTGCCGTCGACGAAGTTGATCGCGCTCCCGTAGTGAACCCCCATCTTGAGATCGATCGGTCGCCACGCTGACTCCACTAACTCTGCGTCGAGCCAGCCGGCAACCTCGTCAGCGTTCCCGACGGTGGCCGATAGGGCGATTGTCTGTAACCCAGGGTTCACCCGCCGAAGTTTCGCGAGTGTCACTTCTAACGTCGGCCCCCGATTCGGGTCATCGACGAGATGGACTTCATCAGAGACGACACAACTGAGTTCGTCAATCCATGGGGCTCCGTTTCGGATTAACGAGTCCACTTTCTCGGAGGTGGCGACGATAATATCCTGAGAGGCGAGCCACTCCCCATCAGAGTCGTAATTCCCGGTCGACACACCAATATCGACGCCGAATTCTTCCCATCGTTCGAATTCGTCTCGTTTCTCGGAGGCGAGCGCTCGTAACGGGACGATATACAGTGCTTTACCGCCTTGATCGACCGCTGACAACATCGCCAATTCTGCAATCAACGTCTTTCCAGAGGCGGTTGGGACCGCAGCAACGACGTTTTTTCCGTCGAGCAGCCCAGCATCCACCGCGGCAGCCTGCGGAGGATACAGCTCTGCGATTCCCTCGTCGCTGAGACGGTCAGGGACGCCTTGCGGAAGACCCTCTAGCGCCTTCGGTTCCATTATGACGTAATTCGGTCGTCTCGGGGTTCAAACTGTCGGATACTTCCAACACTCCGGGATCTCTCCTCTATTTCAGTCAACACTGTACACGAGACTGGCCCGAAGCCGTCGTATTGGCTTCTCGAAACACACTGCCGGATGCCGTAGCGTTCATGTCTGCGCGTACTCTATTCACGCTAGATGGAGACGGCCGCACTCCAGGACCGAGCGGGAGAACTCCCGCGAGAGCCAGGCGTGTATCAATTTCTCTCCGGTGACACCACAGTTTATGTTGGGAAAGCGGTAGATCTTCGCGATCGGGTCCCATCGTACGCAGATCCGCGGTCCAGACGCATCAAGGAGATGGTACGGACGGCCGACGATATTGACTTTGCGGTGACAGATACCGAGACGCAGGCGCTCCTGCTAGAGGCAAACCTGATCAAACGTCACCAGCCGCGGTATAACGTTCGGCTGAAAGACGACAAATCATACCCGCTGGTGCAGTTGACAGATCACCCTATCCCCCGGATCGAAATCACTCGCGACCCGAATCCCGCTGCCACGGCGTTTGGCCCGTTCACTAGCAAGGCACTACTCGAGACGGTGCTCAAGTCACTGCGAGAGACGTATGAACTGCGTGGTTGCTCAGACTACAAGTACAGCGACCGTGACCGGCCGTGTCTCGACTACGAGATGGGTCTGTGTTCGGCACCGTGCACTGGCGAGATTGAGGCTGAAGAGTACCGCAGCGATGTTGAAAGTGTTCGGCGGTTTTTTGCCGGAGAAACGGGGATGCTCGGAGAGCCACTTCGGGATGCCATGGAGACGGCGGCTGCAGACCGGGAGTTCGAACGCGCGGCGAATCTGCGCGACAAACTCGAGACCGTCGAGTCGTTCCACGGTGATGGTAAAGAGGCCGTCGCGTCACGCGATGATCAGCGGGCTGTTGACGTGATTGCGGCAGCCATGGAAGGTGAGTCCGCGATTGTCGCCCGCCTTCACAGCGAGTCTGGACAGCTTGTTGACCGGTCACGGCATCGGTTGGACGCCCCCAGTGCGGGCAACACGGATTCGATTGGTTCTGGGCCACCAGCAGGTTCTGATCAACTCCGCGGCGACGACGACACAGAGCCCTCTCGGGCGACTGACGGTCACGGTGGGGTCGATATCGGCGGGACACCAGCGGTGTTGAGTGCCTTCCTCACGCAGTATTACACCGAGCGGGATCTCCCTGACGCGGTTCTCCTTCCGGAACGGCCGACTGGCGACGGTGTGATCGACTGGCTCGAGACAGCCGGAACCGCTGTCCGGGTTCCGGGCGCAGGGCGAGAAGCAAAGTTAGTCGACTTGGCGCTAAAAAACGCGCGTCAGGGCCCCGATACTGGAGACGAACTCGGGACACTGGGGGCTCGACTCGACATTGATCGCCCACAACGGATTGAAGGGTTCGATGTCAGCCACGCCAGCGGGAAGGCCGTCGTCGGCTCGAACGTCTGTTTTGTCGGGGGTGGCGCCGAGAAATCAGAATATCGACGCCGGAAGCTCACCGAACGCAACGACGATTACGCGAACATGCGCGAGCTTCTCTCGTGGCGCGCGAGTCGTGCCGTCGAGGGTCGTGACGACCGCCCAGATCCAGATCTTCTCCTCATCGACGGCGGCGACGGCCAACTGGCTGCCGCCCAGGACGCGATGGAGGCGGCAGGCTGGGCCGTCCCGACTGTCGCGCTCGCGAAACAGGAAGAACTCGTGATCACTCCCGATGGACCGGTCGATCTCGATGACGATGACCCAGCATTGCACGTGCTTCAACGGGTTCGCGATGAGGCCCACCGGTTCGCGGTACAGTATCACGGAACGCTTCGTGACGACGTCTCGACCACAATCGAAGACATCTCCGGGATTGGCCCGGAGACACGGAAACGCCTTCTTCGGCGCTTCGGCAGCGTGGAAAATGTCCGCGACGCATCACCCGCGGACCTCACTGATGTTCCCGGTATCGGTGACAAGACCGCACAGACGATTCACCAGCGGCTCTAACAGTCTCTAGTATACTGGTTGTGGTGTGTCGTTCGGGGGCGACGCCCGATCAGGCCGGTCCCGATCACTCGGATTGCGCTTCAGTCGCTGCCGGAACGAGGAGAATGGGGATGATCTGGTTGTCTATCAGTTCACGCGTGACACTGCCACGAACAGCATCGTAGAGCCGACCGCGCTCGGCGTTTCCCATCACCAGAAGTGTGTACTCGTGATCAGCGACGAACTTGGCAAGATGGGTCGCAATCTTCTCGTTTCTCGTCGTGTCAATGTCGATGGTTTCGAAGTTGGCAACGATCCGTTCTCTGAGAAACGCGTCGCCGACCTCCTCGCGGAGTTGCTCTGCAGTTCGGTCCGTCCCCAAATACACGATATCGACGGCTTCACCAGTCTGCACCGCCCGCCCGACAGCAAACTCGGTGGCTCGCCGAGAGGAGTCACTTCCGTCGTAAGCGACCAAAATCTCGCCCCGATTTCGCTCTTGCATCCCTATACGTGCATCTCTCGACCAATACGTTTATACGACACGGCGATTCAAAATCATCGTTTCTCGTAGTAGAGCAATACCGGTCGTGAGTCACTCCAGTTTCGCGTACTGGTCGGAGAGTTTCTCGGCTGCCTCATCCATGAGACCCTGCTCATAATCGTCGAGCTCCCACCCGACGACTTCCGTCACTCCACCAGCCCCGAGTTTGACCGGGACTCCGAAAGCGGTCTCCTTGTAGCCGTACTCGCCGTCGAGTACGACCGAACACGGGAGCACCTCTCCAGTATCGGACACAATAGCCTCGACAGTGTGGGCAACGCCTTGCGCAGGTCCCCACTGAGTGGCGCCTTTCCGCTCGATGACATCCATCGCTGACTCCTGAAGCGCCTCGAGAATCGCTTCTCGTTCGTCTGCATCGAAACGGGGATCCCGGCCGTCAACCCGAACCTTCGAGAAGGCTGGCACCTGTGCGTCGCCGTGTTCTCCGAGAATCGTCGCGTCCACGTTCTGGACGGGAACGTCGAATCTGTCCGCGAGGACATACCGGAACCGAGCGGAGTCGAGTCGGCCACCAAATCCAATGACGTTATTCCGGGCTCGGTCGCCGGTCTCGTAGAGATGTCGGTTCAACAGGTCGACAGGGTTGGATGTCGTGACGGTGACAAACTCCTCGGAGTATTCGGCGAGTGAGGCGCCGATGTCTTCCATGATCGGTGCGTTATCCTCTGCCAAGTCGATTCGTGTCTGGCCGGGTGTGCGAGGAATCCCGGCGGTGATCACGACGACATCCGATCCGGCCGTCTCCGGATAGCCGCCCTGCCGGACCGTGGTATTCGAGTCGTATGCTATCCCGTGGTTAGTATCCGCTGCTTGACCCACAGTTTCGTCTGTTTTGTCCGGGATATCGACGAACACGAGTTCATCGACTGCGTCTCGAAGTGCGAGGCTGTATCCCACTGCGGCGCCGACCGTCCCGGCAGCACCGACTACGCTCACTTTACTCATACTACCTTACACGGATACCGGCCGGTGAGTAAACGTTTCGGAGTGTGATTCGATATCAATCGTTCGTGACTCGACCTTCATGTCGGCCAGACCGCGCGAATCGGCGTTCCACAGTTACATCCTGCAAGTCCGTGACTGAATGCTGATCGTATTGTCACCGACTGATATACCGCCACTGTGTGACGAGGATGCATAGCTACATATCGCTCGGGCAACTTCCTACACAGCGTGTCATAGAATACGTCTCACACCCTCTGGGGAGTGATTCTCACTACGTTATGTGACTCCTGAGTGAGGGAGACACTGCAGTTCATCATATATGCAGACGAAGACACTCGACATATTCTGGGTGAGAACTATTGTATAACAGGCTCTCCTACATTAAGTCGATTCGGATGTTCAGCGTCAATATCCCTGTGCCGCCAGCGGTCAATCGCCTTGCTGCGACACTCTCACCGGAGTTGGCAGACTTCGAGACACGTCGACAACGACATACACTGGTCGGTAAGCGAATCGGCACATCAGAGTTTGAGGCGGGCCGCGAGCCGAACAAGGATCGAGCGGTTGCAGAACTTCGTGAGCGACTTCGTCCACTGATAGCTGATACCGATCCCTTCCGGATCCGGGCTGCTGGGATCGACTGCTTCGAGCGTCCGGCCCGGGGCCCTGGACCGGTAGTATATCTCGACATCGAGAGCCCCCGACTACGGCGATTTCATCGCCGTCTTTGCCGAGTATTTCAGCCTGTCGAACAACTTGAGGGAGACAATTACGTCCCGCACGTCACTCTCGCCCGTGGCGGCGGTCATGACACGGCCACCAGTCTCCGCGAACGGGATGTTGACCCCATCGAGTGGACCGTTACTGAAGTCGAGTTGTTCGACCCAGAGTTTCGTGAACCGGCTGCGAAAATCCGGCTGTGAACTGCTTCGAAACCATGCTCAGAGACACTCCGTCTCGGCGTCGCGATCCAGGTCCCCAGATTTACGGCGTCTTGAGTCGGTATCCGCACCGCTCGCAGTCTCCACGCCGGTAACTCCGGCTCGCTGAAAACCCACTTCGCTGACTCCGCGAGAACGCCCACACTCCAACACTGACGCGTTCGGGTTCGCGTGACTCTCCTGTGTTCGTCTCACGCCCGCCCGGCAACTCGTTCGCCGATCCCCAGCAATTGGTCTGCGTTACAGTACACAGCAGAAATAGTGTGGCGCCGACGGCCGCAGCTGTGGGAGAGCGATGGGTATTGGCCGAGGAATAGTGCGTGGAACTATTCAGTCAGCTCTCCTGTGTCGGCCTGGCAGGGCGACTGTCAGCCGCCCCCGATATGAGTGGTGGCACTCGTTTCAACGAGTCACTTGGCCGTGACACTCACCGCAGGGGACTAAGATTTTGTCACAGTCACTCGCACGCCCATGAGTGAACTCGCGGGGAACTGGCTCGGCACTCTCGCTGCGCGTGTCACGCGAGTGCACTGGAAGTGTTCTCCGCAATCACCGGGTCGGGGTGGTATTGCGGTCAGCGCTCGGCAATTTCGACAGGAACCGGATGCTGAGGGTGCATGGTCAACGACCCGCGAAGCTCCATTTGCGGACCCACGTACTCTAGGTCATACTGCTGTGCAACGGTCGCGACAATCAGCTTCGCCTCCATCAGTGAGAACCGCTTTCCGATACACATGCGCGGGCCGCCGCCGAACGGGAAGCTCGCAAATCGCGGACGATCAGTCTGGCGCTGACTCTCCCACCGATCTGGGTCGAACGTGTCTGGTTCATCCCACCACCGCGGGGAGCGGTGAACTACCCACTGAGGGAGCATGAGTGTCGCGTCCGCAGGAATCCGGTATCCCCCGTGTTTCACACCCACGTTGGTCTCCCGGAACAACGTGTACACCGGCGGATATAGTCGCATTGCCTCGTTAAGAACCTGTTCGGTAAAGTCCAACCGCTGAATATCAGTGAGGCTTGGCCGACCGTCACCGACAACCTCGTCAACTTCCTGTTGGAGTCTCTGGGCAGCGTCAGGGTGGTTCGAGAGCAGATACCACGTGTACGTGAGCGTGAGTGCGGTGGTGTCGTGTCCCGCCAACAGAATCGTCACCAACTCGTCGCGGAGATTGGCATCGGTCTGTTCACCTCTGTCGTGTGCGCGCAGTAGCACCGACAACAGATCCATCGGCACTTCAGCGTCAGCGCCACTCCCAGCAGCTCCAGGACTCCCACCAGCAATCGCATCGCTTGCCGGATCGACCGTAGGATCGTGTTGTGTCCCTCGACGGTCGGCAAGCATGTCATCGATCACAGCCTCTAACTCGGCGAGAGCGGCGTCAAATTCACGATTCCCCTCGGTCGGCGCCCAGTCAGGGATAATGAACCGTTTGGGATTTGGCTCAAACCGAGCCCCGAGCGGTTCGAGATTTTCCTGTACACTTTTTACCCGCTCGTCATCAACATCGGTGCCGAACATGGCGTTCACGATAATCCGGACTGTCAGCCGGGCCATCTCCAGTTGCACGTCAACCTGTTCGCCGGGCTCCCACGAGTTGACCGTCTCTGCGGCGTGGTCTGCCATCATCTCCGTCAAACCTGCGAGACGTTTGGGATGGAACGAAGGTGTCGCGAGATCTCGCTGCTTACGCCAGGTCGCCCCGTCGCTCATCAACAGCCCGTCCCCGAGTAACCTGTCAATCGCGCTGTCACCGAAGTCGGCTTTTCGGTACTTTCCAGCGTCACCGACTAACACCCGCTGAATGTCTGCGGGATTAGTAAGCATGTACGTCTCCTGCGGACCGAGTTCAAAACGGACGATATCTCCGTAAGCGTCCGCACACTCGCGCATGAATTCAAACGGGTCCTCAGCGTATCGTCGCCCGTTCCCGAAGAACGGCTCACCTATCGGGCCTGGCGGTCGTGTGCTCATTAGATGATAGAAAGGCCGGAACGCGGTTAAGAATTCTGTCGGCCTGTCTCCGATTTCGACTTCATCTGTCTTCAGCATCCCGAAGAGAGCCACCGGCTTCAACCGTGCGTGGAAATCAATCACCTGCCACGTGTGCCGAACTCCGCCGGAGGAGCGTGTCATCCCCTTACAAAAGTTCGAGGAGAATGCCCACGACTTTACTCGTGGGATGAATCCGACACTGCTGACACAATCCACGCTTCTACGCTCGTCTGGATATTCCACGAGTCACCGAACCAGAACAAGTATATAAATTCAATTTACTACGCCTGCGTGTGCCGAATCAGGTCGTCACACGGACGGTGAAAGCCACCATCCAGAACCACTCACAAGTCCACGACGACCTTGATTCACATGGCTACGCCGCATCCACACTCTGGAACGTCGGGCGCTGGACCATCCAGCGGGTCTGGGATGCTATCGACCACATCCCCGAAAGCGAGGAACTCACATCGTACCTGAAAGGTCACGTTAACTACACCAACCTGCACAGTCAATCCAGTCAAAAAGTTCTTCAAGAACTTTCCGACGCCTTTCATTCATAATACAACCAAACTAACCCAGACCACAACCCGCCCGGCTACCGCAAACACGGCGACGAACACCCACGCTCAACCGTCACGTGGAAAAATAACGGCTTCAAACTCGACACTGACGACAACCGTGTCCGCCTGTCAAAAGGCGCGAACATGAAACCCTCACGGTACGCCGCAGACTACATTCTCTGTGAGCATTCCGAGAGGGCTGACTACACGCTCACAGACGTTCAGACTGTTCAAACTGTGCGAGCAGTCTGGGTTGGCGACACATGGGAGTTGCACTTCATCTGCAACACCTCTGTCGAAACGCAGAATGCCGCTGGTGAGCGGACTGCCGGTATCGACCTCGGAATCTGCAACACAGCGGCAGTCTCGGGTGGTGATGAGACACTCCTGTATCCAGGGACTGCGCTGAAAGAAGACGCGCACTACTTTCGACACATCGAATACGATACAGAGGGTGACACTGGTCCGAGTGAGACAGCAGAATGGGCACGATGAACGAAATCACGGCGGCAGGACCACTTCTTGCACGCCGTGTCGAAAGATATCGTTCAGCAGTGCGATGACCGTGACGGAGCAACGATAGCGGTCGCCCACTCGAAGAATATCCGTGAGGATGAAGACTGGGGAAGACACGGCAATAAGCGTCTGCATGATTGGGCGTTTGAAACACTCCTGAGTCAGATCGAGCACAAAGCCGAAGAACGCGGTATTGAGCTAGAGCGCGTTGACGAGTCCAATTTGGCAACGTCGATAACGTGCTGTGAGTGTGGCGCGAAACCAAAGTCCAACCGTGTTGAACGTGGCTTGTACATCTGTGACCACTGTGGGTTGGTTGCGAATAGCGATGTGAATGCGGCGGAAAACATGCGTGCGACGGTAACTCCGAGTCCTGAAGATGATAGGAGTAACGGCTGTTTGGCCCAGCCATCGGTACACTTGTTCGACAAATCAACGGGGAGAGTGGCCCCACAAGAACAGGTGGGACCGTGAACCACAACATCCCAATCCAGCGGTGCCGTGGGAATCCCACGGCTGTAGCCGTGGGAGGAGGTCAAGTCTCGGAAATATCCCACCGTCGTTTCAGACGAACTCGAACTGCTGTCCACCGGTCACGACGGCGCTTGGCGCCAGCGATATGTGTTTGCTCAACTAAAAGATACATATGCGAGTTGAATACGATCGCGACACGTGTATCGGAATGTATCAGTGTGTCGAAGAGTGGGACGCCTTTGAGGCCAACAAAACCGACGGCAAAGCGGATCTGAAAGACAGTGACGAACGCGAGGAAGAGCTGTTCGTCAGAGAGATCCCCGAGGATGAAGAGTCCGACGCAAAATTCGCCGCCCGTGTCTGTCCAGTCGATGCTATCGCTATCTACGACGATGATGGCGAACAGATTGTCTGAGTTTCCCCTAAATCGTCTCTAGTTAGGTTCACCCCCGAGTTTCGTCTGGCTGCCGGAGATCACACCACATCAGGAAGTTCGGAGTAGTTGTGACTCGCCGAGATGTGTGATAGAGTGGTATCACGGCTGTGTTCGGACAGGTGAACGGGCAAGTTTGCGATCAGCTCGCTTCGCTGATAGCCTGATCGATGTCTGCCAGAATATCTTCCGGATTTTCGATTCCGACGGACAATCGCACCATATCGTCTGTGACTCCTGCAGTTTGCTTTTCTTCGTCAGTTAGCTGCTGATGGGTTGTGGAGGCGGGATGGATGACGAGCGTTTTGGCGTCGCCGACGTTAGCCAACAACGATGCCAGTTCGGTTTCCTCGACTGTCGTCTCGGCAGCGTCGTATCCGCCAGCGAGCCCGAAACTGATCATCCCGCCGTAGCCGCCGTCAAGATACTGAGAGGCGTTACCGTGGGTGTGATGATCCTCGAGACCGGGGTAGTCGACCCACGCGACGGCGGGATGATCGTCGAGGAATTCTGCGACAATTTGTGCGTTCTCACAGTGGCGATCCATTCGCAGGGGCAGCGTCTCGAGTTTCTGCACAGTCTGCCAGGAATCGAACGGCGACTGTGCGTTCCCCAGATCACGGAGGCCGCGTGCGATAGCCGCGTAAGTGAACGCAGCATCGCCGAACCGCTCGGCGAAGTTGACCCCGTGATATGCGGGATTGTCTGTGGCGATTTCGGGGAATCGGTCTGGGTGGTCTGCCCACGGGAAGTTTCCACCATCGACGAGCGCTCCTCCGATTGTCGTGCCGGCGCCGTGAACCCACTTCGTGGTCGATTCCCAAAGGAGATCGGCGCCGTGTTCGAGAGGCCGGCACAGCGCTGGCGTTGCAAACGTGTTGTCGATGAACAGCGGGACCCCATGTTCGTGTGCGATATCAGCCACTTGCTGGATGTCCGGGGTATCTAAGGCTGGATTGCCGATTGTCTCAAGATGGACGTATGCAGTGTTCTCATCGATCGCCTCCGAGTATGACTCGTAATCCAGCGTCTCGACGAACCGGGCGGTCACGCCTCGCCGGTCGATAGTGTGTGTAAAGTACGTATACGTCCCTCCATACAGTGAGGAACTGGTGACGATGTTGTCACCCGCCCCGGCGAGAAGGAACGTCGCCAGGTTGAGCGACGCCATGCCGGATGCGGTCGCGACCGCCCCGATACCGCCCTCGAGCGACGCCAGTCGCTTTTCGAGAACGGCGTTAGTCGGGTTCATGATTCGCGAGTAAATGTTCCCCTCCTCCTCGAGCGCGAACAGCCGAGCGGCGTGATCGGCATCGTCGAACACGAACGAGGTAGTCTGGTACAGTGGCGGGGCACGCGCCCCGGTCACTGGGTCCGGTTCCTGGCCTGCGTGGAGACTGCGTGTTTCGAATCCGTGTTCATCTGACATCACTGTTGTTTGTTTCAAGCCCGGGAAAAAGCCTCCGGGGGTCGAGTCTCACTACCGGCTGCAGCCGTGGGCGCTCGTCTCGCTCTGGTGTATGTCAGCAACTACGCTCGGTCGCGTCTCAGCCCCCGTTGTGTGCCCGCTTTGACGGCTGGTTTATACAGAGCAAGGAGAATACCCGCGCCTTGAGGCGTCGTCAGCACTCGCAGAGTGCTGACTACCTGCAAATCGGTGATTTGCATCGTCGTCACGCTCCGCGTGACTGCCCGCCAGACGCCGTCTGGCGACGCGGGATGAATCCGACAATACACTACACGCACCACCGTTCGATGGCGTTCCCGAGTTTCTAATCTGTTGTTTCAACTCGTAACACCTCCTAGCAGGAGGGAAGGTCGGAACGGAGCGATTCCGAACGACCTCCGGAGGCGGTCTCCCCGCCAGTACTGAGATCGTTCGAGAATCACAGATTCTCGTGATGACACCA
Organism: Haloferacaceae archaeon; assembly: GCA_028274825.1. GTDB lineage: Archaea > Halobacteriota > Halobacteria > Halobacteriales > Haloferacaceae > J07HR59. Next base: position 1,307 of record JAQCMZ010000151.1, on the reverse strand, counting down.
ATCTTCGATTGTTGAACCACAGTCTCCGAACCGCCAACACGGTGAACACGGACGCAATCACGTTCGCCTCTGTGCCTGTTGGTCGAGCAAGCCTCAAAGGGAACTCCGAGTCCGTTGACGGGTCAGCGACTCCCTGCTGGCACACACAACAGATGGGAGTCAAGGGATACCGAGGATAGGAATAACGGCGGTTTGGCACCGTCCTCAGAAATCTTCGATTTCTGATGTGCCACCGAGAACTTCGTTCTCGTCACCGCCGGTCAGCCGCTGTCCACGATGGCTGGGGTAAACGAATTCCCGGTAAGTGGCAGACTCATGGTTGCGAAGCTGAAACTCCCACCGCTCGGGATTCCTGCGTCTTCAGGCGCAGGAGGATGTCAAGAGCCACTTCTGAGCCTGCAGGATCAGAATAGCTGTTCGAGACTCGACTGTGGCTCTGAATTCGCTTATTCGCGCAGTAAGCTCCGTGCTGTAGCTTTTGTCAGCTCCCCACCCGTAAACGGGTGGGCTTGTCGGTGGACTCGCAAGTGTCGTGCTCCACGAGCGGACAGCCCCACACCCATCTCTTTCGAAACCCGGGCTTTCTCAGGCGGCTTCCAGCAGGGGAGTCAGAGGGACTCGTTCAGTATCCCCACCGGTAGGGCTGACAGACTGCCCGTCTCACCGGCCGCTTCTGGGCCTGTGAGACGTATGTCATACTCTTTGTTGAAGTCTCATACCGATTACGCGCTTCCTCCGGCTCAAGCCGTGGGCTTCCGCGCTGTTCCCGCTGTGAACCCAAAGACGTTGACTCCTGAAGCGACGAGTTTCATTATTGTGCCGCCTCACCCGTGGAATAGGCCCGTATGCACAGGAGCGTGTGCTTTCTCAGCAGCATCTTCCACCGTTTTCCGAGACGTGTCAGAGACGGTCTTCGCATCGACACCGTCAGCAATGAATCCTCGAAGCGGCGGGCCGACTTTTTCTGGTTCGACGAGGAACGCATCGTGACCGTGATCGGAGTCGACGAGATGGTGTACAACCGGGATATCGACCGTCTCTGCGGCATCCCTGAGTTCGTGTGCTTGTCTCGGCGTGAAATGCCAGTCACCAGAAAACGACATCAGTAACAATTCGCCTTCAAACGCCGCGATTGCTTTTCGGTCTGACCCGTATCCCGCAGAGAGGTCGTACTCGTCCATCGCGCGCGTGAGATACAGATACGAGTTGGCGTCGAACCGGTCGACGAATTTGGACGCCTGATAGTCCAGATACGATTCCACCTCCCGGTACGGAGAAAACCCCCCGGCAGGGTCCATCGGCAACTC
>JAQCMZ010000150.1 GCA_028274825.1 Haloferacaceae archaeon | reverse complement strand
ACGGATTCTGAGGGGAGTCGCATTTCCACACTGTCGACCGACCAGCAACGGAATTGAGATCTTCAATTCCATACTGTGAGAGGGTGTGTTCTGGTCGGTAGCTGTGTATGACGCTTCCAGACAAGTACATTTGTGTCATATCGTGACGGCATTCACCCACTCAAGCCCCGTGGCACTCTGCCTGCTATCTCTGTAGACTTCCGCGACGACTCTCTGTAAGGGCTCTCGAGGACGCGTCTCGGGGGGCAGTCCTATTGAGCGTTGACGAGCCGTGAACCCACCTCAAGGGCAAGTGGTTCGAGAATCACCGATTCTCGTCATCACGGAACTCACAGAGTTCCGGACAACCCCGAGGGCAGTCGCCTTGTGGCACCTGTACACACAGACCGATCATACCACGCGACACCCGAGCGGGCTGGAAGCCGTGTCCACACTGGAAGTGAACCACTGGCTCCGGCGTTGTCTGGAGTCGTTCTCCAGTTACCAACTATATTATACCTTCCAGCCTATCGGTTGCATATGGATCCACAGCAGAAGGTTTTGGAGGTGCTGATGAAAGACGCCCGGGAGACGAGTGAGGATATTGCCAGACAGACCGGCCTCGACGCCGAAGCCGTAGATGAGGCCATCACCGAACTGGAAGATGAGGGGGTAGTCCGCGGGTATCATGCGGTTGTGGATATGGATCGCGTCGATAGCGGTGTGCAGGCGATAGTCGAGTTGAATATCGGACTCGATCAGGAGACTGGATACGATGAGGTTGCACAGCGCATCGCCAAATTCCCCACCGTAGATGCGTTATATCTCGTGTCCGGTGATTTCGATCTTGCCGTACTGGTGTCTGGCGACTCAATGCAGGACGTCTCGCAGTTCGTCTCTGAACAGGTCGCACCAATGTCTCCAGTAACGCAGACGGTCAGCCACTACATGATGGAAACGTACAAAGAGGGAGGAATCATCTTCGATCATCGTGACGACGATGACCGTCTGTCAGTCTCACCATGAGGCTGTCAAACCGTTCACAGTCACTCTCTGAGTCTGGCATCCGGAAGTTCTTCGAGCTCGCGGAGGCACGCGATGATGTGATTTCACTCGGCGTCGGGGAGCCGGACTTTTCCGCTCCGTGGGCGGCTCGAAACGCCGCTATCGAGGCGTTAGAAAAGGGTCGAACCTCGTACACGGCCAATCGCGGGATGGCAGATCTCCGCGAATCAGTCGCCGACCACCACCTGCAGTACGACCAGCAGTACGACCCAGGCACGGAGATGCTGATAACGGCGGGGGCCAGCGAAGCCCTCGATCTGGCGTTCCGGGCGTTAGTCGACCCGTCAGATGTGGTTGCGATTCACGAGCCGACGTATATCTCGTATGGGCCAGCAGCGGGGCTGTCAGGAGGGCAGTTGCTCTCTGTGGAGACCCGCCCTGAAGATGAGTTTGCTCTGACCCGAGAGAGACTGCGGAGCGCCGGGGCCGGAGAAGCTGATTATCTGATACTGTGTTATCCAAACAATCCCACCGGGGCGATCATGGATGAAAAAGGTCTCGCCGAGGTCGCTGGCTTCTGTCGAGAACACGATATCGATGTCATTGCCGACGAGATTTACGCAGCGCTCACTTACGGGCAAGACCACGCCTCGATAGCGACACAGCCGGGGATGCGCGAGCGAACGGTCGTGGTTAACGGCTTCTCGAAAGCATACGCCATGACGGGACTCCGATTGGGATACGCGATGGGTCCCGCGGAAGTAATCGACGGGATGAATCGGATCCACCAGTACACGCTCCTGTCAGCGCCTACAACGGCACAGTACGCGGCTCTGGAGGCGCTTGCGTCCTGTGAAGACGACCTCATGCAGATGCGCTCAGAATACGACCGTCGTCGGACGTACGTTCTCTCTCGATTCCGGGAACTCGGCTTAGACCCGTTCGAAGCTCGAGGGGCATTCTACGCGTTCCCACAGTGTGGCGGCGATGACGAACGCTTTGCCGAAGCGCTTCTCGAGCAAGAAGGTGTCGCCGTTGTTCCGGGGTCAGTATTTGGCGCTGGCGGTGAGGGGCATCTGCGAGTGTCTTACGCTACGGGGATGGACGACCTGAGGACAGCCCTGGACCGAATCGAATCGTTCGTCTCCAGTCGTGCCGACTAGCTGACGAGCGGGTGCTGAAGCAAGATCCGTTCGAGACCGTCTCAGTGTGCTGTGTTGAATAGCGGTTCTCGAGCCGCGGTGAGAGAATCCCCGATTTGAAACCACCGGCTTCAGCCGGTAACGAGCCGACTCACAGTCTACCCACCTCAACCAACACCGCTATTCAACAGAGCATCTCAGTGTACAGTCGAGAGGGCAACTCTCTAGGGTCGTTCAGAACTCTGTGAGTTCCATGATGACGAGAATCAGTGATTCTCGAACCACTTGACCCCGGGGCGGGTTCACGGGCAGAAAGTCAGAGCAGACGCGATTTGCCGGGTCGTCAGATTGTCGCTGTTTGGGATTATGATACGAACAGGCACAGTCTCCCCGATTTCACTCTCAAAAGGATGTCACGAATCGAGATTGTCTGTGTCTGTGTGCAGACCAGCGGTGGTTCTGCCGAGATCCTCAAATAACGATTTAAAATCATCGTGGTTGGCGAGGTCCGAAAGCGTCTCATCAAGATCACTCTGGAGGCGACTAATCTCAGCGACTAATTGCTGATACTCGTCGTTTTTGTCGAGCACAGCATCGCTTTTCTCTGACTGCAACAGCACCTGTTTGGAGACGAGTGAATAGTAGCGCTGGATTCTGCTATCGTACTGAGAGCGCTCCAGCAGATCGTCAACTACGTCTATGAGCGTCTCTTTCGCCACCGGTTTGACCAGGTAGTCGTCAAATCTCATCTCGATGATATCGAAATCCGGGTTGATGGCCGTCACCATTGCGATTCTGGCGGTGTGTTCACGATCTCTGATCGTGTCAAGAACGTCATCTCCAGAGAGGTCAGCCATCCGTCGGTCAAGCAAGATGATCTCGACCGTCTCTTCGAGACTCTCGATTGCTTCGCGCCCATCGTGAGCAGTGCGGACATCATATTTATGATTAAGCCATGCAGCATAGATATCGGCTATGTCGGAGTCGTCCTCGATTATGAGAACGGAGGGGTCCTCGTCAGTCATATCAGTTCAGTAACTTCGAGACGGAGTCATCTATATCATATGTGCCAGTACAAATGAAAAAACCCTTTCAGAGACAAGAAAAGACAGGACATGACACGCGTCG
>JAQCMZ010000140.1 GCA_028274825.1 Haloferacaceae archaeon | reverse complement strand
GAAGCGAAGCGTGTGTTTCATTTTTGATCAATCGAGTTTTTCGACGGTGAGTTTCAACTGGTCGCCTTCTTCCAGTTCAAGCCCGTCTCGGACTTCTTCTGGGATTGTTACTTGTCCGCGTTCTCTGAGTTTCGGGTAGCATTCCATCGAACTCATTATGAATTATTCGTACTCGATTGTATTAACGGTTGTGTGTCGTCGGCTTCAACCCCGGGGTCAAGCCCCGGGGCAGTCGCCTTGACCGCCTGTACATCCGGACGTTTGGCTCCTGTGTAAGCCTATCAGCATTTTATAGGATGAACAGGCGCACTCCCACGCCGTTCACGGCGTGGATACGCGCCGTCACAGCGCCAATTTCGGGCTGGTTTTACTCCACACTGTCGTCTCTCTGTGTGTCGGAGCACTGGGTATGACCCCAGTGTAGCCGAGCGCCCACCAACTGGCTGTTCGAGTGTCCGCCCACACTGGAAACAGGGCAGGGTGTGGCCCGATGTGGGAATCACATAACAAGCACCGGGGGCGAACAGTTGCAGAGGAAGTCACTCCGAGTCTCTCGCAGTCTGCCGGACTCCTCGTGGCCAACACAACACTGGGAATCCGAGCACGACAGACGAGAGGAGTCCCGGGGTGGCCACTCCCAAGAGACTGCCCGTCGATCGGTTACACACCGATTCCAACGGTGTGCTCGCGTGGCAGTCTGGACACCTGACACTCCCAATTCAGCGGTGCGGTGCCGTAGGATTCCTCCGCGGTCACGCGGAGGAGGATGTCAAACGGTTATCGCTAAACGAAGTTGAACAGCAAAGCCTAAAGACGAAGAAAACAATTATATCATGATGCCAACAGTAGAATTCCTTAATTACGAAGTAGTCGACGATGAGGGGCTAGACGTGGACGATAATTCCACATTTGAGACAGCAGCTGACATGGATCTCAGCGACGAGGACTATGGTACTCTTGATGTGAACCAGGGCGAGTACATTCTTGAAGCCGCCGAGGCTGAGGGGTACGACTGGCCGTTCTCGTGCCGTGCCGGTGCCTGCGCTAACTGCGCGGCAGTTGTGGTTGACGGCGAGATCAACATGGACATGCAGCAGATCCTCTCGGACGAGGAAATAAACGACAAGAACGTGCGGCTCACCTGTATCGGGTCGCCCGAGACGGACGAGGTCCGGATCGTCTACAACGCAAAACACCTGGATTACCTCCAGAACCGCGTTATCTGAACCTCTCCTAAGGTCACGCTGCGACCACAGAATCCTCGTATTATTTTCTCCAACTGAGCAGATACATCTTCAGAGTTTTGGACTCGTGTGACAGCGTGTCATAGAATACGTCTCACACCCCCTGGGGAGTGATTCTCACTGCGTTATGTGACTCCTGAGTGAGGGGAGGCACTGCAGTTCATCATATATGCAGATGAAGACACTCGACATATTCTGGGTGAGAACTATTGTCTGACAGGCTCCTCGTGTGAACCTCCTGAACTACCGTTCTGATCGTTAGCAACATTTGAAAGTGTTCTGGCATGGTCAATCACACTGGTGTGGCTGCACTGTGGTGCTCCTGCTGGGCCTCGACAGACCTGTTCGCCCTCTGTGAGGTTGCTGCAGTCCGCTCGGGTTTCTCATATCATGGTGGTGAGCGGCACGACGCAGAACTGAGAGAAGTGAATTTGACAACCACTCGCTGAATCCCGCGTGTCTGCCGTGGACTGGTGTGACTGTCTCGTGAAGGTATCTACAGGCGATTCAAGACGAGTGTCTTGACCTTTGACCCTGAGGTACTTGACAGTGTAATTCCTCTGATCTATTCCGTATCTGCTAGCTGTCTCCTCGTAGACTTGCACTGGCTGAATCAGGGTGTCATAGAACGATTCACACACCTCAGGAGCTTCCAGAACCCCGGCGTCTGAGAGAGAGAACATAGTGCCGCCATTCAAAAGCAGCAATAACAGTCCTCTCGACCGATATCAGAAACCCATGCCAACCGTTCTATGACACCCTTCTGGCTGAATGGCTACTGAGCTTCTCACGCTCGACTCCTCACGGTCGGAATGGTTTGGCAGTGTCGGGAAGAGAATGTCATCTATCAATCCCTCAGACTAAGTCGCCATTCCTAGTGTCTGCTCGCGTGACCCAAGTCGATAAGACAATCCGACGCAGACTTGTCATATGATCTTGGCTGCCGGAATCCTGGACGTTCTCCGGCTTCTCGTCGTTCCCGTGTTCGCGTGGGCTGCATGGCGAGACTTTCAGACCCGCCGGTTACCCAACCGCATATGGCCTCCATTGTATTTGCTCGGAGGTGGACTCATTCTGTGGGAGGCGAGTGTGAGATGGCCACTGGTGGGGCTTGCTGATCAGTTGTTTCTCGGTCGCGTCGGATTCAGTTTAGTAGTTTTCCCCCTGTTGACGTACGTGTTCTGGCGATTCGGCGGGTTCGGTGGCGCCGACGCTAAAGCGTTAGTCGCGTTAGCTGCTGTATTTCCCACATTCACATCGTACACGGTTCCTCTTGTTGGCAAAATACCGACGGCTGACACAACGATTGGACTCTTCTCGCTGACAATCTTGACAAACACCGTCCTCGTCGCAGCGTGTTATCCTGCCGCTTTGGGCGTGTACAACATAATCAACGGGAACATTGTTTTAGCGATGTTTCTCGCACGACCGGTCTCGGCGGACAGTCTCGCGTCTCGTCACGGCCGCTTGTTTGAGTCACCTGACGGAATCTCACGTGGAGGAGTAGACCTGGATGCACTCCGGATGTATCTTCGCTGGCGTGGCCTCTCACTCTCAGAATTGCGCTCTCATCCGGACCGGTACAAAGATGCTGACAGTGTCGGTGAGACACATTCACCGACTGATGGAGCCACCCACAGAGAAGACCCGGCAGCCCTCGATACAGCGCCGCCTGGACCCGGTGGCGGTGATACTGTTCCGATCGATTCCCGGCGAGAGGAGAGCCACACTGACGGCGGCGATACACAGAGACACGACCGCTGGGCAGTGGATCGGTTCCTCGCAGAAATCGACGAGCCTACCTATGGGACATCTGCTGAACTCCTTCGAGAGGGGCTCGAAATCGTCGTGAAACGCGACACTGTCTGGGTTTCCCCCGGGATACCCTTCATCCTCCCGCTGTTTTTCGGGCTAGTAATCTCGCTCATATACGGCGATATTCTGTTCACACTGCTGTCGACACTCGGGTCTATCTGAATCACTCCTCGCGCGAGCGAGCACTGACTTCCTCGTAGGAGACTCAGCTGGCTGATTGTCCCGACTGTGACAGTGTAGACTCGGCAGGATAGCGACATGTCTCGTGGTACGATTGTGGTGCCGGAGCTATTCGCTCGGCATGAGCTGTGTGACTCTGACGCGAACACCTGAGTCTCAGAATGACTGTCGGTTGTGGCGATGACATCTCCGCTGTGCGATGTTAGTGGCTTCCTTACGGCAACGACCCTGCCACCGATACAGAGGCACGTGTGGATTCGATTACCCTGGCTGTGACTTTTCCCGAGGATGGCAAAAGGCCTATTCGCCGGCCCTCCCTTCCGGGCAGTATGAGCGAGAACGCCGCGGCCGACGACGGCGGCGAGATTGCTGTGGATTTCGGTGACGAGGGGCTCGTCCCGGCGATTGCACAAGACGCCGACTCCGGGGAGGTGCTGATGCTAGCTTATGTCTCCCCGGAAGCGCTCGCCCGAACCCGAGAAACCGGTGTTGCCCACTATTACTCTCGGTCTCGAGATGAACTCTGGAAGAAGGGTGACACGTCCGGGCATACCCAAGCGGTCGAGCAAGTGCGTGTCGACTGTGACGCCGACAGTTTGCTGTATATAGTCGAACAGGATGGTGGCGCATGCCACACAGGGTACCACTCTTGTTTCCACCGGACGATTGATGATACCAACGTTGGCGAGCGAGTGTTTGACCCTGAAGAGGTGTACTGACTGGATGTCAACCGGTGAGTCGGGTGAGGGCGCCGAAGACAAGCGAACTGGAGATAAAACCAGTCACCCGGCTGCCAAATCCGGGCTCTCATCGCTGCCTGACGAGGTGACGAAACCAATCACACAGGCAGCCGAGTCGGCTGCGGAGCTCAGAGAAGAGTACGAAGAGCTCCGAGAGATTGAAACTCGGCTCTTGCGACTGGGCGAAGCCCGAGTTGAGGAGACTGTCGACGCCTACCGTCGGGCTGGGCGAGTGCTCGATAGATACGATGACACTGCGATTGGATCTGGAGATTTCGCCTCGTACGTGGAGTTCAGGTCGAAATTCGAAGCGGCTACGACTGTTGATGAAGACACTCTCGCGACCGATGCGTTCGAACGAGCGAATGAGGCGGTCGACAAACGCCGGCTCAATGAGGGTGATTTCGCGAACGCACGTGACGCGCTCGGCAATGTCGAAGAGTATCTGGCTCTTCTCGAGAACCGCGACACAGCTCGTGAGACGTATCGAATCACTCGGAAGAACACCAAAGATGCACTTGGTGAGTTAACCAATCACATCAACTCGCTTGAGCGCACTGCCGAGATGTCTGACATCGACCTCTCAGCGCCGGCCGGAGAACTCGAGAATCTTGTAATCGAATACAACGAGGCGGTTACTGAGGCATTCGAGACGTTCAAACGAGACGCCAGCGCGCGCGAGTTATTTGACTTTCTGGACACCTGTCAGCGGTATCCACTCGTCACTGTCGACCAACCACCCCGAGAGCTGAGTGAATACGTCTTCAGCCGCCCTGCTGGGAAAGAGCCTCTCCCTGAGTTACTGGAGTACGCAGATTACTCCCCCGACAAACTCCAGCATTATATTGACGATCCCGGTGCTCTCCGTACCACAGTGGCTGTCCATCAGACGTATCTCGACAGAATCGTTGTCGACCCACTAACACTCGAGTGGCCGTCACCGCCGGCGGCCGAGTGCCGGTATCTGATCCGTGAACTGATTTCGCTCGTGTCTCGTCTCACCGACGATCCTGATCCAGTCGTCGCGTTGCGCGAGCTTCGATCACTCACCCGCGAGCAGCGGTACGGAACTCTCCGCCAGACTGCAGTCGCACAGACCACACTCTCGGATACTGAACAGGTACTAATTGCTGCCGGTGTAGTTGGTGAGGTACGCGCCCGCGCCCGTGAGACTCGCCAACTCGTTGAGGACATCCTCGCAGAGACGGCCCGCGAGTAAGTGGCCCATGCTCGAGTAGTTCCCAGATGCTCAGGGCCCGTCCTCACGGAGCGACCCGCGGTGGCGAGTGAGTCGGGTGAGGTGATATAGTATAGTTCAGTTCGATTCAGTTCATTGATTTATGATCTGCAAGGGCTTCTTCGAGCCGATTGCTGATATCGGTGACGAGTGACTCAGCACGACCTTTCTCCCGGCTTTCCGAGTATATCCGCACCTTCGGTTCTGTCCCAGAGGGCCGCACGAGCACCCACGCGTCCTCATAATCCAGCCGATAGCCGTCTGTCGTGTCTGGTTCAGCGTCTGCCTGGTGAACGTGCTCCCTGGAGGCTGTCAACATCGTGTCGAGTTCGGACTCTGACTCGTATGTGAGATTCCTGCGAACGTTGTGATACTCGGTAAAGGGCTCGACAACATCACTAGCGGGGCTGTCGGCGATCAACTCGAGAAATTTCGCACCGACATACGCCCCGTCTCTCGTGAGACGATACTGAGGAAAAAACACCCCTCCATTGCCCTCGCCAGCGATTGGAATTCGTTCACCGGTCGTCCACAGTTCTCGGATCCGAGTGATGATGTTGGTGGCACCGATGGCCGTCAACTCGAGCCGCGCGTTCCGAGCATCACAGACATCGACGAGCCGTTGTGAGACGTTTACCGCGGCGACGGTCGTATCTCCCGGCTCCAACTCAGCGGCTGCGAGTGCCGCGAGAGAGGCGTCACCCTCGATATACTCGCCGGATTCGTCGAAAAAGACGGCCCGGTCTGCATCGCCGTCGTGAGCAATCCCGATATCGGCGTCACTTGAGCGGACCAGCTCGCCCAACTCATTCAGATTCTTCGGGACTGGTTCCGGTTGTCGCCCCGGAAAGTGCCCGTCTGGCTGGGCGTTGACCGTCACCACCTCACAGCCAAGCCGGCGAAAAAACTCTGGAGACGACCTCGCCCCAGCGCCGTGACCCGGATCGAGTGCGACTGTCAGTCCCGCTTGCTCAATCCGGTCACGGTCGACAGCCGAGAGCAGATTATCGACGTATGCGCCGGCTACCCCGTCGGTTCCTGTGACGGCTCCGACAGTCTGCCAGTCGGCGTTGGTGAATTCCTCTGCGAGGACGCGATCCTCGATTCGTTTGAGAGTGTTGACCCCGAGTTCGACGCCGTCGCTGCCGATCAGTTTGATCCCGTTGAACTCCGCGGGATTGTGTGAGGCGGTGATCATCACACAAGGGATATTATGTCGCTCGGCGTGCGCGCAGGCAGCTGGTGTCGGGATTGCTCCCAGTCGGTCGACATCACACCCCACGGCTGTCAGCCCGGCTGTCGCCGCCTCGGCAAACATCTCGCCGGTCGTACGAGTGTCTCGGGCGACGGCTGCTCGGTCGGAGTTCCACACCGAGCCAGCCCCCTGTGCCAGTTTCAGGACGAACGCCGGGGAGAGTTCCGAGATTGCGACCCCCCGTGTCCCACTAGACCCGAACAATCTCATACGATAACTACACCTTGCCCGCGACAAAGCCGTTCCGACACGAAAACCAGAGAGTTGTGCCGCTGATGACTCGGTAACCCCTAGAATCTCACTCCTCTGCAATTATGACATTCATCGTGCTGTCACGAAGCCTGGACAACCTCACGGACAGCCTCTCTGATCCGCACCTCGTTGGGCAGATAGAAGTCTTCGAGTGCGCTCAGTGGGACCGGTGTATCGAAGCCCGTGACACGCTCAACAGGAGCTTTCTGCTGAACGAACGAGTGCTCCTGGATGGTGGCGGCAATCTCTCCACCGAGCCCGACGGATCGAGGCGCCTCGTGGACGACGACGGCCCGCCCACACTTCTCAAACGAGTCAACGATTGTCTCCCGATCCAGCGGTGACACGGTCCGGAGATCAACCACCTCACAGTCGATATCGGCTTCCTCTGAGAGCGTTTCGGCCGCGCGTATCACCGGCTGACAAATCGCCCCGTAACTGAAAACGGCGACATCGTCGCCTTCGCGACGGATCGCGGCCTCTCCGAGCGGGATTGTATACCCGCTTTCGGGGACAGTCTCACGACACGCTCGATACACGCGTTTCGGCTCCATGAACACGACCGGATCGGGATCCTGAATTGCAGACAACAGGAGTCCCTTCGTATCGTACGGTGTCGAGGGGATCACCACCTTGAGACCGGCCTCGTGAGCGTAAAATGCCTCTTTTGAGTCAGAGTGGTGTTCCGGGGCACGAATCCCCCCGCCGTATGGCGTGCGTAGTGTTATCGGCAGGGTAATTTGTCCTCGAGTCCGGGTTCGGAACCGTGACATGTGAGAGATGATCTGATCGTATCCTGGATAAGTGAACCCCGAAAATTGCATCTCTGGGACCGGACGCATCCCCATTGCGGCCATTCCCACGGCACTGCCGATGATCCCAGACTCGGCAAGTGGAGTGTCAATAATCCTGTCGTCACCGTACTGTTCCCAGAGCCCGTCCGTCGCGCTGAGCACCCCGCCGTTTTTTCCGATATCCTGGCCGAGAACGACCACGTCATCATCGAGTTCCAACGCCGTATCGAGACCATCACGGACTGCTTGTACGAGTGTGAGTTGTTGCGTTGTTGCGTCTGCAGCAGGCTCGGGCTCGTTATCGAGATCATACTTTGTTTCACTCATTGTTATCTAATCGGTGGTCACTCGAGGAACGCCTCGTCGCCGTGTTGTTGCCGGATTCGAGCGAGCGTCTCGCGCTGAGCTTCCAGTTCCGCGGTCGTCTCCTCGTAGACGTTGTCAAACATCACATCAGGGTGGGGACGGGGAGTCGACTTGACAGCAGTAATCGTGTCTGCAACGCGTTCTCTCACCTCGTTCTCGATAGCCGCGACACGGTCATCGTCAAGGATCGTCTCTCGTCGCAGAAACGTCTCTAACCGCGGAATAGGGTCTCTGGCTTTCCAGCGCTTAACCTGCTCATTCTCGCGATAGACTGCAGGGTCGTCAATCGTGGTGTGGGCACCGAACCGATACATGATCGCTTCGATCATCACGGGCCGTGATTTCCCTTCGGAAGGATCGCGCGCCCTGTTGACGGCGGCCCGAGTTGTCTTGTAAACGGCGAGTGGATCCATTCCGTCT
>JAQCMZ010000133.1 GCA_028274825.1 Haloferacaceae archaeon | reverse complement strand
CGACGGACTCGGAGTGACTTTCTCTGCAAGTATTTGCCCGATGCTTGGTGTGTGATTCCCACATCGGGCCACACTCTGTTTCCAGTCTGGGCGGACACTCGAACCGCCAGTTGTCGGGCACTCGGCTACACTGGGGTCGTCCCCAGTGCGCCGACCCTTGCAAAGACGGTGTTTTGGAGAAAAACGGTCGGGAATTGCCGCTGTGACGGCGCGTATCCACGCCGTGAACGACGTGGGAGTGCGCCTGTTCCAGCTATAACAGCCGCCATGTCAGTCCGACACGGGTGGCCTGACCGGAGATTTCTGTGTACGATTCTTCAGGTGATAGATTGTACGCGCTTCCTCCCACGGCTGTAGCAGTTCACAGAGGAGTTAGGTGCTCTAAGCGGCAGAGAGAAGAGATGGGTTATCCGGCTGGCTCCCTGTCTCAGTTCACCCAGATTCGTTTATGAGGTCAGTCGCAAGCGTCCACGCAATTTCCGCTGTGAACCCCCGAAGATGTCGTGCCCCCCGAGAAGAGTCGACACGGGAGAGAAGTCACATCACAGAGACTCATCGAGAATTACGGAGAATCACGGAGAGAGCCAGCGAGCGTCAATCACACGAACAAAACCAGAGACAGCGCCCGAGTTCCTCCCCGCACTGAAGGGTGAGGATTTCCTTGTGGGTAATCCAACCAGGACAGTTACCCCAGTTGTGCAACTCTCGCCAGAGTGAGATTACCTGTACACTTCGATAGATGTATATCGGTCAGTGAATCGTGTCGGAAGTATTAATCACTCGGCAGAGATGACGACAGCATGGATTTGGAACCACGTATATTGAAGACGTATATCGACCATTTCCTCCCGCGTGATGTCATCGGTCCGGTTCTGATTGTCTTCTCGTTAGAAGGCGTGATTGACGGGATTTTCGGGCTATACGTTCCAGACGAGTATGCGACTCTCGGGTGGGGTGTCGTATTTATCGCCGCGATTATTATCGTCGCTTATTGGGGAACAGTTGATGAGCAGGCAATTGAGGAATTACAAGATCGAATCGATGAAATAGAAGATGAAGACTCGACTGGTACCGAGTCCTCATGATGTGAGGTGATTCAGTCACGGTATGGTCTGAAATATTTCCCTGCGCTCGTCAGTTCGAATCTATGATACTCGCCGAATTACAGCGTCCCCAGCGTGGGAGCGCCCGGCTGTCAGCGTAAGATGAACCCAGCGATTGGGGACCAACCTGTCTGTGACTGCTCTCGAAGCACTGAATGTCGAGTTGGGAGTATATTCAGTCGATGGTAATCACAGTCAGATGAACAGATCAAGAAACGATGCTCCGACTGGGATTCGAACCCAGGTCCTCGCCTCGAGAGGGCAAGATGATTGGCCGGACTACACTATCGGAGCCAGGTGAACGTTATCGAGGCTGTAGCTAATGATATCGGAGAATAAATTAAAACGCTTCCGCTTCGTCCCCGTCTGAGATGGATTCCGCTGTCTCAACCCAGAAATCGAGGCAGATTCCCCGCTACAGCGCGGGCGAGGCAGTTGAGTAGATGATGAGCCTCGGTGTCGACTTCTTGTGTCGAATGAAAGCCAGAGTGTCTCGTGATTTCATCTCGGTGATAGCTGTCTCGATTCAGCCAAGATTAGCATTCAACTGACTTGCTCGCCGGCAGCGAAGACGGCCACAGGGTCACGCCACGCCGTGATATCCTCTGTCGGATCAGTCTCCAACACGAGCAAATCTGCTCGATAATCCTCGGTCACCCGCCCGACATCCTCTAGATCGAGCAGATCGGCAGCGTTGACTGTCGCAGCCTCTAACGCACGGTCAGGAGTCAGTCCGTATTCAGTCATATACTCCAGTTCCTGCGGAATATCTCTAAATAGATTGAACGGCGTTCCTGCGTCAGTACCCATCGCGATATCGACATCGGCTGCCAGCGCGTGTTCCCACGCATCTGTGAAGTAATCAGCCGCATCTGCGGCCTTTTCGACAGCCGACTCCGGAATCCCGGCTTCGACGCCGTTCTCGACGATCCCGTGAAGCGCACTGGCCGTCGGCACCCAGTAGGTTCCAGTATCGACCAACATCTCAGCAGCCTCTCGGTCCATGTACGTGCCGTGTTCGATGCTTGATATGCCTGCGCGAATCGCGTTTTTTATTCCCTCTGCACCGTGTGCGTGTGCCGCTGTGGGCGTCCCAGTAGGAGCGGCAGCATCCACGATCGCTTCCAATTCTTCGGGGACCAATTCTGGAGCCCCGGTCACAGCATCTTCAGTCAACACGCCACCCGTGGCCATGCACTTCACCACGTCAGCCCCGTGCTTGAGTTGCTCGCGAGCGGCCGTTCGCGCCTCGACAGGGCCGTCCGCCTCTCGACCGAACCAGTGACCGTGGCCGCCAGTCATCACAATCGCCCGGCCACAGGCGGTCACACGCGGCCCACGGATGAGTCCGTCGGCGATAGCATCACCGGCGTCCAGCGCCAGCGGTCCTCGAGAGCCCAGGTCACGAATCGTCGTCACGCCAGCCTTGAGCGCGGCAGCGAGATTGGCGGTTGCTCGATAACTGGCCGTGAAGTCAGACATGTCGTGTGTCGCCGCTGGGTCGGGGCCACCGTCTAACGTGAGATGGACGTGTGAGTCGATCAGCCCCGGCGCGACCACCAATCCCGAGACGTCAATCTCTGTGTCGCCCCCATCAACGTCCCCAACGGCGGTGATCCGTCCGTTCTCGATACCGACATCAGCTTGTCGTGTCCGCTCTGCGTCCACCACAGTCCCGCCCCGAATAACGTGCATAGATTCGATGATATCGGTCACTGGAAAAGGGTTCCGTCAGCAAGCATCTCCTTGTCCGTTTTTGACCGTGAGCGCACCGTCTGTGATGAGGTGAGAACACTCGCCCGGCCACTCCGGGTTCAGTATCATAACAGCGACCTCAAACCAGCGGCGAAGACTGCGGAAACGTTGGCACTTATTATTTGCGAAAAAAATGTGCAACTATGCTCGCCTTCGCGTTCCCGGGCAACCCCCGGCCCATCATCCGACGGGTGGCGCGACCGGTGGCGTCGTTTCTGTTCGTTACAGCGACGGGGATTGTCGGCTTCGTCGGGCTCTGCGGCGTCGGGGTTGTCGAGGCGACCTACTGGCTCATCAATCCCAGTGGAATCGAGTTTCACTATACCGACAGCGATGGCCCAGAACGGATGACGAAGGCCTTCGCCATCCTCATAACGGGTGGGCTGGTCGTTTCGAGCGTCTGGATCGGGGAGACGGTGCTGACCACTGCGTTCGGCGAGCAGATCAGACGCGAGGTGAAACACGTGCGAGACGCTTCACAAATTGACTCACTTGAGAATCACGTGGTGGTGTGTGGATACGGACTATTCGGCGAGACCGTCGCGGCACACTTGCGAGCCGACCAGACAGATGTCGTGCTCGTTGAAATGGACGAATCACAGGCACAAACTGCCGAAGACGACGGCCTCCTGGTGGTGCTCGGGGATGCCCGGGATGAAACCGTGTTGAGCGAAGCCGGTATCGAAGACGCTCAGACAATGGTCACTGCCATCGACGACTCGAACGCGAATATCCAGGTCGCAATTGTGGCTGAGCAACTCAACGCCGATCTTCACATGGTAGTTCGGGTCGGCGACGAAATGTACGAGTCGCTCGCTCGACAAGCCGGCGCGGACACTGTCGTCATCCCCGAGGTTGCCAGCGGCCAGAACGTCGCTGGGCTCCTGTAGGACGCGGGCATCTTGATGTAGGCCCTGACCCGGACGGGTTAGTTCGTCGCGACTGTTCCACGAATCTCGACTTTCGCGCCCAGTTCGATCACTGTCCCGGCAGTAGAATCTGGAACGATAGTGTTAGTCATGAGCTGAAAGAACCCGTCGAACCGGTCGCCACCATTCCACTCCGGAAGGGTCGCTTTCCGCTGGTTGATGAACCGGGTTCGAAACTCGGGGTACTCTGCGCCAGTGTCGGGGTCTCGAGAGGGGACCACACATCGCCGACACGAATTTACACCCCTGATGAAAGCCTCACCCAGTTGGAATTCGACGTGGCTGTCAGGCTCGGCAATCAGGCGGTCTTCCCAAAATGCGTCCACCCCGTCAACGACGATATTCGGGCGCAGACGCTGACACATCTCGTCGCTGTCGATCCCGTCGTACCACGAGGCTACTTCCTCAAGTGTGGCTTCCGAGATAATGGTTGATCCCGACGCTCGCGAGCGGTCTTGGAATCCGGCCGGATCCCGGTGAACATCCACCGCGTATCCGAGCATGTCGCCGAGCCAGTCTGCGAGTGCGTCAGACTCGTCCGGCAGACTAAACCCTGCGGCCCCAACTCCCGGAACGTCAACGTTGACCCGAGTCGACGTCGCATCTCCATCTCCAGCCAGTTCGTAGTCTGCTGAGACAGTGTGAACCTGCCAGTCACTCTTGCCGTTCACATATCCGCCACCACCAGCCACAGACGCCTCGCCTGGAGAGACTCCTGCTTCGAAAACTGCATACGCACGATCGCCGGCGAGAGCATCGTTCGCGATCAAAGTCGCCTACTCCCGGGCGAGCATCGGCAACGACTTGATCGGATATGCGAGGATGCGGCTAATGTGAGGCTTGACATCCTCCCCGCCCGTTGGCGAGGATTCCCGACCGCGTTGGGATATTACGGTTCGCGGTTCACGACCTGTTCTCGTGGGACGAAACAGCCCTCACGACGGTCGAACAGGTGAACCGCTGGCTGTGCCAACCGTTATCCCTCTCGCCGCCATCCGTGGCGAGACTCGGGAGTCCCTGTTGCCGAATGGTCTCCGCACCATTCACGTCCGCGTTTGCAACCGTCTCGCACTCCTCACACACGTACAGTCCGCGTTCGACGCGCTGAGTGTCGTCAGTATGACCACACGCCGAACACGACTTCGACGTCTCTCGTTCCGACACCAACTCCACGTCGATGCCCTCAGCTTCCGCCTTGTAGTCGAGAAGCGTCGTGAAGCGGTCGAACGCCCACCCGTGCAAGTCGAGATTCCCGTGGTCGCCCCAATTCCGGGGGTCGCCGTTCTCGTCGTCTTCTCG
>JAQCMZ010000129.1 GCA_028274825.1 Haloferacaceae archaeon | reverse complement strand
AGCGGATAAACACCTTTGGCTCACAATGTAAGTGGTTTTGCGGCTGTGAGAGCCTCTCTCGGTCCGGTTACCGTCGCTTCCCACCCGGAGTTTGCCCTTCCGGACCGGTTTGGCATCTGGTCAGCTACCCGTGGCTGAAGCCGTGAGCTTCCCCCGTATTCCTGTGTAAGCGCACACTACAGTTCCGATAGACTGGCTTCATCGGTCTTTTACCCTGGCGATATCTAAATACTCCGATGATATTAGTTCGGGGACGTGGCGGCGGGACCGCGCTCACCGGGACGATCTACGAGCGTGGTGAAGAACCGCCGTCGTTCAAAGGTGCGCCGGACCAGGCGGCTCCATACGTGTGGATCTGTGACGAGTTCTACGAGGTGGATAGCGGTGGAAGCACCCAGCGTGTGGACGGTCACGAGATTCAGATCGCGTTCGAATCACCGATGCCGCGCGGATTCGAGACGAGTGACACTGCTATCGACGCCGCGAAAGAGCACGTTCGAACACAGTTTGCACGGATTGGCGTCGATGAGGTGACAATCGAGATCATCGAAGACGTCGAGATGCAAGAACCGGGCAGACTCTGACCGGGTTCTCGACTTCCTCGCTTACCTCTCCCCAGCCCGTGTCGCAGTGTGCAGGCGCTCGGCCCCTATCAGAAAGCGAACTGCAGGAGCGGTGAGCGAGTAGGGTGGTGTGGGACATGTAGGGGTAGGGTGGATTGGATTAGTGCAGTGCCGTATCGTGTCACGCCGTTCATATGTATTCCACGGGGCGGCTCGACCGCGACACAACGTGTCAGTTGAGACAGGTCACCAACCCCAACGCGGGTACCGCATACCTCCAAGCCCTGATACTGTCGTAGTGACCGTGTCCGCCGCTCTGATGTTCTCTGGACTCCCAGACAGCGGCCCGGAACTGGCACAGTTCACAGACAGTCCGAGCCGGATGCTATACGACTCGACCCCGAGCAGGTGACTGGTCACTTTTTACTACGCCGGATCTATGCTACTCATGAGTGAACACTTACTGGTCGCGGTTGACGATTCGGAGATCTCCAGCGAGGCGCTGACATTCGCTATCGAAGAGTGGCCGGAGGCGACAGTCGCGCTGATACACGTCGTAGACCCGAGTAGTACAGTCGCAGGCGGTGGCGCTGGGATTCCGAGTCCTATCGACGGTAGTGAGAACACGGCACGAGCCCGCGGTGAGCGGCTCCTCGAGAAGGCAGCCGAGACCCCGGATGACCCGGTTGACATGCGTCTCGAGTTCGGCAACCCTGCCTCAGTCATCACTGACCTCGCGGAAACCGGGCGATACGATCACATAATCATGGGAAGTCATGGGCGAACTGGTATTTCACGGATCGTTCTCGGGAGTGTCGCCGAAGGGGTTGTCCGCCAATCCCCGGTACCAGTCACTGTCGTTCGGTAGCCCACACGCGTCTGTCCGACACCACGACTGTTCTCGCCCGAACCGATGAAGCCGTGGACAGACGCCCGAATTGGCGAGGGTGCTCTCGAGAGTTCTGTCGACCTCAGCTAACTGTTCTCTGCTTGTGTCAGGGCGGCTGTCAACCCCCAGACGATCAGAAAATGTTGGCTCGTCGGTACACGGAGAGCCCATTATCAGTAATTTCGTACGGCTTTGCCCCTCGAGAGTGACTCGCATCGCGGATTTTCTGGATTTCGACGGCCATGCGAGTCTCCTGAAAATCAGATGGACGGACATACTGGAGGATCACTACAGCGTCGGTGAGATACTCGACGATACCGTGACGCGATGCGTACGGGCTGTTCTGACTCGCCTCAGAGGTCAGGAGCGATGTCACACCAGCCTGTTTCAACGAACGGGTGAATCCGAACACTTCTGACCGCCGCTCTGCGGGGTGATCGTACATCATCTCCAGCAGCGAGACCGAATCTAACACGAGCCGGTCAGCATCAAACTCGTTGATAAGCGTGGTCAGTTCGTCTCTGATCGAGGACAGCGAATTCGCCATCTCGACAGGGTCAAGCCCGACGATAACCAGGTCACCGTTTGCTTCGTACTCGCGGAACGGTCGGCCCAGTCCCTCGGCCGTCGAGAGAATTGCCTCCCGACTCTCCTCGAGAGTGATATAGATGCCACGGTCACCCGAAGAAAGCGCGTGATCGAGAAACTGGATTCCGAAAGTCGTCTTCCCGGTCCCTGGTGATCCGATTGTCGTTATCAGCGACCGACGTGGAATCCCTCCGCGGATCATCTCGTCGAGACCCTCAACCCCCAGCTTGATTCGATCGATTTCAGACTCGAAGTTCTCAGTCCCGACGGGGTCTGACCCATCTACCAACTCGCCAGCACCTCCGATACCGCTTTCCCCAATCTCATCGCGCTCGAAGTTATCGAACCCGAACTCGTCGGGGGCCTCTGTTTCTCCTTCGGCACTCCCCATCCCGTCATCGTCGGCTGAGGAGTGTGCTTCTGTTTCTCCCTCGACACTCCCTATCCCGTCATCGTCGGCTGGGGAGTGTGCTTCTGTTGCGGATTCTCTGCGCTGATCACCGGCAGTATCGACTCCTGTCTTTGACTTCCGCCCCGGTCTGGAGTCTGGATTCCCGTCTGTGTCACTCTCCCCGGTGACTGTGCCGTCAGACGCGCCTCTGACACTGTCGACGCCTGGCTCTCGCCCGCTCGGAACTGTCTCACCAGGCGATTTGTCGGTGAACTCGAAGCCAGCCTCCTCTGTCGGTCGCTCTGGCCTCGTGGCGTCTAACCCAGTATCACCCGACACTGATTGGCTCTCGTGGTCTCCTTGCGGCGTCTCCGTGTCGGCCCCGCTACCGGATGTGCTGGGGTTGGTAGTAGTGTCTGTGCCAGTATCGCTCTCAGCATCACCGTTGCTGTGCGTCTCACTCTCGATCTCCCGACGCGCATGTTCGAACCAGTCGTCATCACTCATCGTGTGCCTCTGTTGATAAAAACACGGGTCTGCGGCCGCATGAACGTTGTCGTGGATTAGGAAAAAAGAGACGTGACCCTGACAGTCTGCACCAATTACAAGATTTCGGGGCGATAGCCAACGACCTCGGGAGATGACGCCGACAACAGAAGACGAAGTGTCGTTCTAGCAAGTGTCTAGCTATTCAAGAGAGGCGTGTCATCACTGTAAATTCTATCGCGCGGGGTAATGCCGTTCCTTGAGAAGTGCCTGCACGGTTCGTGTGCAACAGCATCTGGCCTGTTAGGGGGTGTCAAAGCCAGCACTCACGCAGAGGCGACTGATCGCGGCCCATCTCGGCGATGACTGGTAGTGTGGACCGACCACCGCGAGCGAACGAGTGGATTCAAGTCTGCACCGCCAGTACTGTGGCTTATGCAACCACAACCGGGTGACTGTGTCCGTGTCGAGCGCGCGGGCGTCACCAACGAAGGAGTGCTCATGCCTTCGACGACCGACGATCATCTGGTCGTGAAACTTGATGGAGGTTACAATGTCGGAATCGACCGGGACGCGGCTGGAATCGATCTCGTAGAGAAGTCAGTTCACGACGTCGAAGCCGACTCTGACGGTGATGGTGATACTGATAGCGATAGTGATGTCTCTGAGATCGCCTTCGATGATGACCTGCCGACAGTCTCGCTGATCTCTACCGGCGGGACTATCGCCTCGACAGTCGATTACCGGACCGGCGCGGTGACGGCGCAGTTCGATGCTGACGACGTTCTTCGAGCGGTCCCGGAGCTAGCGGGGCGGGCTAATTACCGTGGCCGGGTTGTCGCGAACATTCTCTCGGAGAACATGGAACCGACTATCTGGCAGGACCTCGTCCAGGCGATTCAAGAAGAAATCAAGGCTGGCGCCGACGGGGTCGTCGTGATGCACGGGACCGACACGATGCAGTTTACCGCCGCTGCAGTGGCGTTCATGCTAGATACGCCTGTTCCGATTGTGTTCACGGGCAGCCAGCGGTCGGCTGATCGCCCCTCCTCAGATAACGTCATGAACGCTGTGAGCGCGGTCGAAGCAGCGAAGGCGGACGCCGCAGAGGTGCTGGTGTGTATGCACGCTGGTGCGTCTGACGACCGCTGTGCGCTCCATCGAGGCACCCGGGTCCGAAAAAATCACACCTCTCGGCGAGACGCATTCGAGACGATTGGTGCTGCACCCCTGGGGTACGTCGAACACGAAGTAGCCAGTGCGGCCGGTGCTGACGGTGCTGTCGCCGACGACGCAATCGGCTTCCGGCGAGAATACAGCCCTCGCGATGAGACAGACCTCGCGGCAGCGCCGGCACTCGAGACAGATGTCGAGCGGATCACGTTCACCCCAGGGATGGACCCGGCCGCCTGGGAATATCTCGAGGGCAAAACGGGAGTCGTCATCTCCGGCACCGGTCTCGGACACGTCCACACGAAATTGATCCCGCGAATCGCAGACCTGACCGACGCCGGGACGACCGTCGCGATGACGAGCCAGTGTCTCGATGGCCGGGTCTGTGATCGTGTGTACGACACCGGTCGGGATCTTCTGGATGCGGGTGTCGTTGAGGCGGGTGATACCCTTCCTGGAACTGCGACAGTGAAGCTGATGTGGGCTGGTGCGAACCGCGATGACCCGGCGGCGGCGATGAGTGAGTCGTTGGCAGGCGAACTCACCGAGCAGTCGCAACCGTGGCGGTGAATACGACCAGTTGAACCGGTTGGCACACCCGAAGTGGTCTTGCGGGAGTATCCTCACTCTCCTTTGTGTAGCAAGGACTCCCTGTGAGTTCAGAGACGGCGTCCTGCGAGTGTGTCCGATCCCTGCCAGAATTGTCTCGATTGGCGGCCACAGACAGCGACCCCGGTCGGTCATACAGACTGAATCATCGAGCGGCCTCTCGCCTGACCATCCCTACACGAGGCCGTTAATCTGGCTCGTTGAGACGCTGTGAGGATCGCTGGGTTCTTTCGGCTCGACAGCAATCTTTCTGTGATGGACGCTACCGCGTTGGCGCTCGTGGACCCAGCAGTGATTGGGGTTGCTGGCGTCCGGTCACTGGTGTATTACGGCGCAATCTACGGGATTACCATTGCAGTCGCCTTCTGGATTTATCGTGATGCTCGCTCGCGGGGGAGCCGCTATGCGCCGATCTGGGCCGTGGCGACGCTCGTGTTCACGATTGTCGCCGTGTTGCCGTATCTGTACCTTCGCTGGCGGGCTGGCCCGGTGACGGCTGCTGACCGTGTCTGACAACCGGATGAGTCCCCGCCGACAAGTCTCGTCTCTGGGAGTGAAGTTCAGTTTTCTCTGCTGCGATTCTTCTCACGCGAGTAGATATCCCACTGACCCGGGTAATGCGGGTGGCTGTAGATCAGTGGTACGTGACTCGCCGTACTGGTCTCGAAACCGGTGTCGTCTCACCGTAGCTCGGTGGCTGCTATTCGATACAGCAGATTAAAGATCGACAATCCAGACCTGGTAATCTTCTGGAAGTTCGTATACCTCGGCAAACGCGCGATTCATGAACCCTGCCAGACGGTTGGCATCTGATCGCGCAGAGATCCTGACGTTCGTCCCCTCTGCCTCTTCTGGACTCTCCAGGCTGTCGATCCGAAATTCTCGGTACTCATCGAGAAGATCTTTCAGACGCTCGAGTTCGGGCTCAGTCACGTCGAGATTGAACTCCTTTTCTGCGAACTGAACCCATGGAGGGAGCTCATCTTCCGTCACTGTCGTATCGTCTTCTGGATCAACTTCGGCTGTGAGAAATGGGCTGTTACGTCGCCGATGCGCCTGAATCGCTTCTGCGAACAGTTTTTGCCGCTCAGTGGAACTTTCGGCGTCAAATCTCGTCATGTTTCCCCTTTCATCATCAGAATACTTGAACACCGGAGGCGGGACCACAGCGTCTCGATGTCTGGTTGGGGAAGACGCGTTTGCCAGTACACACCAAGGCCAGCACGCAGTAACGTATACAGCGAGGTTACCACACCACCACACCGTGTCGTGGACGGCTATTACTCTGACAGCGACGAGTGGCGTAAAATGGCTCGCGCAGGCTTTTGTATCCGAATTCTGTAGTGTAGTCTCACCGGCTGTGCGTTCGGGAGTGTAACTGCTCGGGAGTCGAAACCCCTCCGAGAGACCGCACTGATACTGAGTGATTGGCCGGGTCTCGACGGCTAGTGAACTACCCCACCCTCCCGCGCTCGGGGCTCCTCGCCCCTCGGTTGGTGAGGGTGTCGTCAGAACTCGCCGAGTTCTGACTGCTCACCAGAAGTCAGCGACTTCTGGTGATGGGGCTTCCTGTTTCTGTGTCAGAATGTATCCCCGACACAGAACCAGGGATTCCAGACTCCGCAGGCGAGTTCCCTTCACGGGTGGTTCGGAGTGTCCCACTCCTCCCGGGTGGACACTCAGCCACAATCGACGGTGCGCGCTTCTTGTCGCGCTTGAACATCGTCGGAACTGTGGTGAGTATCGTACTACTCTGTTTGACTGCAGAGGGAGCGTGTCATATAATAGTTCTCAACATATATTATTCACAGCCTCAATCTCGAACAGAACCAATAGTTGACGAAACCACGGGGAGTAAACGCGAGTTTAGGCCTGCATAATCGTCAGGTAGAGGGCATGAGACGTGTTCTATGACACGCTGTGCAGAGGTAGTAAGCGTGGCGGAGAACGTGCAAGTAACTCGTGCGGGCGCTGTATCCCCTCCCTACTCACGGCCGCTCGCTGAGGAAGGGGGCTTAGCGCCCTCAATTCAGTTAAATCAACGGAAGCGAAGCGGGTTGCTTCAGGTCTCATGACCCAAACGTCCCTCCTTCAGCAGGGAAGTTGTAGTAGGTTCGAGAACCCGTGCTTTGCACTTGTAGAAATACGGAGTCAGTGAGTTCGTTCGGCGTGGTGAGTAACTGACTGTGTTCACTTGGCCTCCTCTATCGCCCTAGTCGTTCACAGAGGCGTTGGGTATCCTGGGTAGCACAGACAGGAGAGACGCAGTCTTTGGCTACCCACCGTTTTTCACCGAGACGTTACGATCATCGCTACAGGTGTGAGATCCGGCTGTAAGGAACCCGCCGAGTCAGGTCTTCCGTGGCTGTGCGGGGTCGCTGACAGGGCGTCGGCCTCTCGCGACGCATGGCGTCAGCGCGTCTCCGCTGGCTGTTGCATTCCAGACAAGAGTGGCATTCGTCGAACAGCGGGCTGACACTGTGTACAACAGGCCAGACTAAAATCGAATCAGCCCTACTCACGTCTCTGTTGGAAGGGAGAGTCTGTGTCTAAGATGCCAACCGCTGCTGGACGGGCCACGACGGTGTGAGAGATGAGACGCATTCGTGGCCATCGTGAGCATGAGCGGGGGTCCTCGTCCCGCCCCAGCGCGTCGCCTGTCTCGATCCACGCTGCGTATCGAATGATAACAGAGCGTGGACTCCATTCGAACGCGACCGGCGGATCTTTCCTCTCAGGTCGACTTCATCCCACCTGTGGGTTGGTTTTCGTCTTGAGTTCTGTAATTAGAGATCAGTACCCGAGATGCGAGGCAGGTGCCGCTGGAGCACGTGTTGGCAAACAGTCCGGATGACACCAAGGTCATCAACTCGACGACTGTCGACAAACGCCGTGACGACCGCACTCGACGGCGAGCCGCTGATCCACATGATACAGATCACGACCGAGACGAGCACGACGGGTTTCGCTCTTGATATCTCACATTTGACCAGTGGTGGAATAAATGACGCCGGGCCAGCGGGCACCGCTTCCGTCTATATCAGTTATTGGTAATACGATTTCTTTATTCAGTGGTGATCTGGTAACAAACCATGATACACCATCATTACATGTCTCGTATTGAATAATAAAACCGTGTTTTCAACTACTGATATGGGGACGCACACCGATCCGATGATCGCCGGCGAAACGGGACCGACTTTCGGCGGCAGCGGTGGTTCGCCGGACTGAACAGTTCTGCAAGTACAATCGAGCGGGAACAACACCAGTAACGCGTAACGCGAGTAGCCTGATGGTCCGTTCGCGCTCATCCGGGTTATGTCGCTGGTATCATTATTTCTGAACCGGAACAAAAACGATATATTAGCCCCGGAAAGACCGGACGGTGGCTCGTCGGTGTGTCTCATCGATATCCACTCTCGTCTGGAAGGTGTCTTCACGTAGTATGGCTGTCCGTCGATTCTCGTCAGTCCCAGGAGCGGAGACATCCCCAACAGTAGGAATTTGAGAGTTGCAATTCTATCAGCCCCCGGCACGATGAGAATCCCTTCGACGGGCATGGAGTTTGGCGGCTGCGATATACGATGCGTTGACGGCTGGCAGTCTATCTGCTGTGTGTTGTGTCCTCGCTGTCGGTCCCATTTCGCTGGCCGTGTGCGCTTGCATTGTTCCGGTGTTACAGTGGCTGACAGTGTGAGAATCGACTCTCCTCCGGCTACAATCGGCGGCTTTCGCCTCGCTGTGTTGTAATCACGGCCGAACCCGCACGAGTTGGGTGTGAAACCTGTGTGTGCGCTCCCGTCCAAATCACGAACGTCGAATTATCGTACACAGCACCGATCTGGTCGACAACGGGGTCAGTCAGACACGTGCCTGAGGGATCCGTGCCGTCTGACAGAACGGTGGCAGAGTGCCCTTCGATACCGGAGACAACTCGCACCCGCGGCAAACGCATTCGGTATTACTCGGGAATGCACCGCGACGCTGCTCGGTCCTCAACTACCCACGGCTGAAGCCGTGGCCTTCCTCCGTGATTTTCTGTGATCTCCCCGCTGGAACACTGGACAACACTACGCTGCACCCACGAGGCCGACTGTCCCGTCCGGTGACGACTATGGGTCCAGGGGACGTTCTCATCACCACCGGCCGGGTGCTGTCACGCGATGCTTGAGGCCGTTCAGCGCACACATAACGATACCCCTAGCCCGTGTTTGTTGGAATAGTACCAGCATTCGGCAAGTCTGGATAATTCATGAAACGGAGAATGTTACTCCTCGCACTCGGGGGCGGATCGGCAGTCGGCACAGGAGCAGTCAGTGAAATCGGCGCTGAACGCGAGGTCAGCATCAACGTCAGTGCCGATAGCAATGCGTTCGTGCAGCTGGAGCCGATCAGTGACAAGACGCTGGACAACTTCGTGACCACAGAAGCCGGCGAGGTGACGCTGACGATCAGCAATCTCAGTGGGGCCCCCGGTGAGGGTGTCAACACCGAGGCCGTGACCGCTCTCGATGACCTGATCAAACTGACGAATCCGGGCCCGAACCCGCTGTCCGTCCGGTTCGAACAGTTCGAAGCGGCCGGTATCACGGCCGAATTCTACACGGGGAATGCAGCCGCACCGAATCCGAGAGCCACCACCGGTGTCACTATCCGCACCAGTGCCGAGAACGCAGTCTCACTAAACGTGGGTGAAAGTCGAAATATCGGCCTGTTGATCGACACCGCTGCCGTCGAATCGGCCAAAGAAGGCGTTGATTCGGTGATTATCACAGCTGGTGTCATCGTCGATGGTGGATAGAGCAGCTAAGCCGAACCCGCCCGGGATTCGACAGTGGTCTCACCCCGTTTCCTCGCTCCGCTCAGAGCGTGGGAGTAACCACCATGGCCAGAGATGTGTCCGCCAGACCGCGTTTCCAGATCGGTTCAGTCGTGATACACGGCAGACACCTATCTACCGTGATTTGAGAGATTCGGCTTCGCTTCCGATATCGAGTAGAATCTCGATCAGTCGCGCTTTGACGTCTCCGAACTGGATCGTGTTGATTCGGACACTCCAACAGACGGGACACACGAGCGGGGTAATACCTGGATTCCGCCGTGGGTAGCCAATGAGTTATTCTCCCGTGGGTCCTGTCTGCAAGCTCTGGACAGTAGCCATAGTGGCGAGACACCGACCCGTTGATCTGGTTGAGACGCTCGTCCGTGACCGAAATCGACCACGGGGTCCGTGAGGACCATCGAGTCTCGTGAAGGTAAGCACTGATATGTGGAAACAATATCTCTCGCGGATGTGGACTCGACTCCGAAATCCCGAATACACCGGTGAAAACAGACGGCCGTTTTTGACGGGTCTGAGCGTCGGGAGCGGTGTCGCGGCCACAACTGTGATGTCGACGGCCTCAGTGCTGGCGGCAGTTGCGGTTGGTGCAGTGACAGCTATAACAATCCTCTTTCGGGGATACGTTCTTCCCGGGACATCGAAATTGTACGAGAGTTTGCCCCGTGCGAGAAAACTCGCCCGACTCGGCCTCGAGTCCGACAAAAGCGGGCCACACGATGAACGCCAGACCCACAGAGCGGTGGTCGCACCGAGACTCCAGCGCGGACTGTCACCAGAACAGAGCGAGCAGGTTCTCCTTTCAACAGGAGTAATCGAGCGCGAGGATGCCGAACTCCGTCTCGCCGGCGCATTCAGAGAAGACTGGCTTCGCCAAATACAGACACTCCGCGACGACAATCGCCGGGCCGTCGACCGACTTGCGTCGGTACTCGGGGCTGATCCCACCGCAGTCGAACTGTCGGAACACGACGGCAGATTCATCGTCACGTCGAATGCGGAGATGATTGGTTGGTGGGCGTCTCCTGCCGCGTTTGCGGCCGACATCGCTATCAACTCGACTCTCGCCAGTTGGATTTCGGAGTGGGAGGAACTGGACGAACGCACCCGAGCCGATCTGATTCTGTTTCTTCGATCGCTGTTGAACGCCTGCCCTGGGTGCGGGAAAAAACTGGAGACCCCTGACCGTGCCACCGATGTCGTCGTTCTAGACGGCGAGTGTCTCTCGGCTACGTGTGACGACTGTGGAACCGATGTTATATCATCTTCGAATGAGTGAATTCGTCGGCAGTGTCGTCTCTCCCACAGTTCGCTAGTAACTGACAAAACCACGCGAACAAATCGAAACTCGCAGTTCGCCAGTCAGTGAGCGTAGGTGCCCTCACCATCACACCACCCGTCTGATGATACCCGAAACAGTGTGTGCAGAGTCATTCTCAAACGGTGACAGCGCGGACGCCTCCAGCTGTCAGCGTGAGTGAAACTATGTGAAATCCTGTAGGCGTCAGAATCGGAGAATAATGGTTTTAGACATCCACAACCGGTCAGGATATAGACAGTCTGTTGAGCTGCCCGCCCGGGAAACGCTCAACAAATCTCTCCGGCTTTTCGTCGGACCTCTGCTCACGAACTACGGGGTCCGTATGGGATTTCGAGAAGCGGAGCCGGAGCAGCCATCTCCGATTCACCTACCTTTGTCCGACAGAATGAAACCGTCGTTTTTTGAACGAACGATCTGCTGGTTGTGGCTAGAAGGAAACCGTCCGGACTTCAGCCGTTGAACCACTGTCGTTGAGTTCACCAGTAAGTTTGACATCTACATTGCCACCGATTGGGTCCGGATTATCGACGGACCCGTATTCTACCTGCACAACGCGATTATTCTTGAATTTGAGGTCGGTTAAACTCATATCGATCGTGAGTTGGTTGGTATTGGGATTGTCACTCCCAGACGTCGAATCAAATGTGAGCTGGTTACCATCGGGGCGTGCGGTATTGTCACCGGCTCGAACACTGACAAAGTCTAAGGTAGCTTCGTTGAGATTGAAGTCTGTTGGATATGTCACTTCAATCTGTGTTGCGTCGTGTTGACTGAACTCGCTCGGGAAAACACGGAAAATATGATCGTCGTTTTTTGCTCCCGATTTGCCCTTCGAGACGATATTTTCTGGACTTTCGAGAGAGAGAGACCGGGCCGCATCGATCGAGACATCGTTATCGTTGGGAGCATCATCACTACTTCCCTTCTCGCCGACGCTCACAGCGTACTCGAGCGTCGGGTCTTTGCTAGTGCAGGTCACTTCTACCTGGAAGAATTTGAGCTCCCCAGCAGGGAGGTTCCTGCCTTGCGTTTGAAGAACGTTCGTGACGACATCTCCCTTAAGTTGACGAAACCTGAGATTTTCTAGGTCAACGCCCATTCGGTTTTCGACATTGATTAAGAAGTCGCTCGGGGTATTATTAAACTCATTTGCCAACTTGTCGATTGAATTCGCAGGCGAGAATAATCCCAGATACGCAGCATCACGGTCTCCAGAGACCGTGATATTGCCCTCTCGATCGACCGTACTTTCGGAGACTGCGCCCGTCCCGATGATAGCACCCCCGCCGAGAATGGAGCTACCGATTGCCAGTAGGTTGCGTCGTTTCATCTCAGTCGCCCCCGTTTCGTGTCACTTCTGGGGGCTTCCCAGCAGTTTCCGACTGCTCGTCGCGGTGAACATGCCAGTGAGCGACTGCCGAGCCGAAAAAGATGGTCACGAACGCTATCGCGAGCAGCGACATCGACACTGCTCCGAGTAGCGGGGCGCCGGTTGCTGACCCGAGCCAGAAAACTGCCCCGGCAGATGAGAGACCGAGATAGTATTCGCTCCACGAGTCAGTCTGCTCTGGCGTGTTCTCTTCGTACACCTCGATCCCCTGGACGGTCGGCTCGGGCGTGACGATCCCACGATCTTTGTTGAACGCGATCAGGCCGGCATCGTCCATCATCGGAAGATGCGTCTGCTGAAGCGCGGTGTACACGCGCTTCCGCTGGTCTCCCATCACCTGCTGCACCGAGATGTCATATTCCCACGCTGCAACACGCTCTGCCATCTCGCCGATGGTGGTCCGTTCGGCGTTCTGTTTCAACATGTAAACGACATACCGACGACGCTTGTTCGAGAGTACATCGTACACCGTCCCTTCACGGAGTTCGTCAGTATCGGTGGACCCACGTGGGGTCGATCCAGCGGCTGATCTCTCACTGAGAAGAGAGTTGTTATCATTCGGTTCGTTTCTGGATGAGTGTTTGCTTGCCGACATCTACTCTCTACCATTACTAGTGGACACAGCCTAATAAACCTGTAAAACAGTTTACGGGGTTATGTGAGATACCGATTATCGACCGATTATTAGGCGGTATTCCCGGCTCTCAGCGTATCAAAGACCCGAATTATCTGGGTGTAAACCGGATATGGCTCAGTCTGTCGAGATTCACAGTCCCAGTGGGAAATTAGCCACGCGCGTAGGCTCGCACTGAACCGGTGTCATGCGATTAGCACCGAGTCGAAGGGGTAGCCTGAACCGCCAGAGGAGGTATCAGGCCGAGACAGATATTATAAACTGTATTTTGGTTTTACTACACTCTGACCACATAGTATGGATGTTGTGACACTGGCAACCGTTCTTCGCCGCGGCCTCGTTGCGTGTCTGTTAATTGCATCACTGGCTGTCGTCTCGGGTAGTCTCCTCGGCCAACCGATCTTACTCGGGTTCGTCGAGAGCGGAAGTATGGCTCCCGCGTTAGAGACGGGAGACGGATTTATTGCCATCCCGAGCGCCCTTGCGGGAGATGTCTCCACCGGGGATGTGGTAGTATTCGATGCGAAAAATATCGAGGAGAGCGGACTCGTCACCCACCGAGTTGTGGAGGAAACTGATGCAGGATACATTACGAAGGGTGACGCTAACCCGTTCAGAGATCAGGGGTCCGGCGAACCGGCCGTTCAAGAGTCACAGATCCGGGCGGTGGCTTTCCAGACGGACGCTGGCGTCGTCAGGGTGCCAGGAGTTGAAACAGCAGTGACGGCGCTTCAATTCGGACTCGTTGGTATTCAACGGCTATTAGAGTCAGGCCTCGGAGATTCTGTTCCGTCCGTGTCCCAACGGGTCACCGGGGCAATTTCTGTGGGTTCTCTGGTAGCATACGTCATCGCCACTCTCCGCGACCGCGGCACCACCCGTGAGCGGTCCTTCCCAAATGGCGGTGCCAGGTCCGAAGGTGTGTCAGTGCAACTGATATTAGTTGCTGCATCCCTGATTCTCGTCGCGGCTGCCACCGCCACGATGGTTCTTCCAGCTGGACCGACCGAATTCGGCTTGATTAGCGCCGATTACGACTCTGAGAACCCGACAATCATTCCGAGCGGAGAGTCAAGTGAACTGACCTATCAGGTCGAAAATACCGGAATTCTCCCGGTGTACACGTATCTGGACTCGAGCAGCGATGCAGTGACTCCACAAACTCGACAGACGAGAGTATCCGGACAGACGATCAAAAACGTGACACTAACTCTCACTGCGCCGCCCAAAACTGGTTATTATGAAGAGCAGCTCACTGAACGTCGGTATCTCGCCGTCTTACCGGCTTCCGTTATCGACACGCTCCGTCAGTACGATCCGTGGGCACCGGTCGTCGTGATCGATATGCTGGTATTCATGCTAGGGTACGCGTCCGGGTCGCTCTTGCTCGGCCGCAACCGCGGTCGAATTCGATTCCGCGATGCGAACAGGCCGTAGTCTGAGTCGTAGGCGTCGGTAGTTCTCATCACTGGGTGAACCGATACTGGTGAAGCAGTATTCCCCGAACAGCGGGGAGGTCATGGAAGAGTTCAGTCACCTGCAGTATGGCGATCTCTGTGAAATAGCCTACTAGTATCGCGCAAGAGGAGAAAGACTCGAATCAGTAATCATCCTCTTTGTCCGCCCATCTGACCCTCTTATGACACCCTAAAATGGTGGGCAATCTACAGGGGCCTGACCCTGATGACGAGTCGTCTGACGCCGGCAAATAACCATCGCGACCAGGTGAGATGGTGGATGTTGAGGAAAAAAGAAGAGAGACGATATCATCACCACTCGGCAACTGCTGATTGGCGGTCAGATACCTCCGAAGTGTGATATCCTCTCACCGCTACCGGGGTGGGTTTCTTGTCTCATCAGCTATTTTACTGGAGATGCGCTGGAGATAGCACATTCCTGAGTAGGCTGTTTGCGTGCGCGGAGGATCACTCTGTGCCATCTGTACGCTCAAAACGTACCTGAATGACTGAGAGTTCTGGAGAGCAGCCACCACTCACTTCTGAAAACAGTGCACATGGACGATTTGCAAGCAGTCTGGCTCGGACCGACGACATCCACAGCGAACGCGTGAGGATGGACGACGCTGTGAGAGTTCACCGGAGGACTCGGCGGTGGAGGATCGGACCACTCTGCTGTTGACGCTGGTGTGTTCTGGTCTCGATTTGCGCCACCCACTGAACTGCAGGACATATCTTGCTGACAGGTGATTCTGTCGCTCTGCCGGAGCTGTGATACAACTAGTAACTCTGGAATCTCGATCAGGCTGCTCTGTCACATAGCAGGCTCTGAGTAACAGTTGAGCAACACCAACCGTGCGACCATGTGGCCCATCAACTCACGAACCGATTCAGATTCGCCTCGCCCACCCAATGACGGCCATTCAACGGAGCAGATCAGCCGACGACTCTGTTGGAAACCACGGGTGAAGAGTTCAGACCGCGCCTGAATCGGCTTCTCGTGGTGTCTGAAGTGAATCTGAATAATAAACCGTCGTCACCCCTTTTATTACACAAAGCGCATCTATTGGCGATGTCGAAGCCATCTGGTCGCAACGCACTTCGCGTTCGCAGATTCTTGGACCGACGATTCGCGGTAGTGATTGTATTGTTGGCTGTGCTCTCCATCGGTGGCGGTCTGGCCGCGTACACAGCTCACGTTAACCCTGGAGAACAGACCGTTGAAAAGCCCGTATCTACCTTTTCGGTCTCTGGCGGATACGATCACGGTGCAACTGTGGTGGAGCAGAATCCTGCCTTCCCAGTCGACACTCGCCTCGATGACCGCAAAGTGTACCCGGTTGGAGTCGCGCCCGTACTAGATGGTGCCTACCGGCTGACATACGACTCATCGGCCGCCTCCGGGGTGTCAGTCGAAGTCGATCAAACGGTGACAGTGCGGGCCATTCAGGATGAAACCGTGGTGTGGTCTGACAGCCTGGACAGCAGAACTGTCACCGCCGAGAGCGTGGCGTCGGGGGAGGCCGTGACTGTGCCCGTCGAAATCGACGTTCTCGCTGTGAAGGAGCGAATTGATCGGATCGAGGAAAGTCTAGGTGGATTGCCGGGAACGTACGAGATTGCCGTCGAGACGTCACCTGCCATCTCGGGAGAGTTCAACGGCCAGAGTGATGCTGTGAGTCGCTCGGAGACACTTACTATCGGCCTCGACAGGACGACGTACACAGTCACGACCGAGACAGCCGGACTCAACCAACTCGAACAGACAGAAACGGAGACAGTGACTCGCGAACGCGGCCCTCTGATGTCGGTCGGCGGCCCACTCGTGGTGATCGTGTCCCTGTTTGGCATCCTCGGACTAGTGTGGGCTCGTCAGACTGAGAAATTGAGTCTCACGCCGACAGAGGTGGACTGGATGGAGTATCGCGGTGATCGCACGGAATTTGACGAATGGATCACACGGGTCAGTCTCCCGAGACAATCTACCACCGGAGCCGAAGCACAGACAGCGTCTCTCCAGGATCTCGTTGACATCTCGATGGACATGGACGCACCGGTGATGGAAGATCTGAATACCGGGGATTTCTTTATTACCGACGGCGCACAATTATACCGTTATTCGCCGCCGAAACTGGCCGGCGTGAATCACGAGATGGATAGCACTGACACACAGAACCCGCCCGCGGACAATCCTGGCCGGGCCTCGGGTTCGGGTCCGAGTCCGATAGGCGACGGCGGATCCAATTCCACCTCGCCCGTGACGGCCCGCGGTCGGGCCACCACTGAGTTACCACCACAGCCATCCTTCTCTGAGGGACCCAGAGAAACTGTCACCGGCCCGGTATTTCCGCTACGGGACGACGCACACACGGACAAGAGGGGTGGCGACACGGAGACGGGGTCGTCGACCGAGAATTGAGGACTGCTGAAGCCCCGATACGTCAGAGACTGCCCTACAAATGCCGGTGTGCGATCCGCTAGTAGTCGACAGACGAGACAGATCCCGTATTTGATATGTGGACTGAGATGTTTCATTGGCCGCCGGTGTATGCTTGTCGATCGGTCTGAAAAATCGCGCCGAGTCGGTGTTGGCTTCCTCCACGCGACTGAAGTCGTGGGACTCCCACGGTGCTGCGCCGCTTGGGGTGGGATAGTGTGGGTTTGCAACCGACAGTGCTGGCTGAGCCACACAGCCGTTCCGTCCTCTCCGGCAGTGGGTGCTGAGTGGTTCTGCCCTGCTGACTCGGAGTTCCCGTTGTTTTCGGTCGGTAACCGACAAGTATTGCCAAACGAGGATACATCCGTGGGTTCTGTCGAATATCCAGCCAAGTCAGTGAGTGTGGAGAGATTCACAGTTGTCGGGGTCATCCCACGACGACAGTCGTGGGCTTTCAGCTTGATACCGCTGTAAACTGTCGAGTTCCGACACACCGACGCGGAAACCATGGATCACAGTCACTAGCTGAATTCGAATCGATCCGCGAGCAATTCATTCGAGTGAGCGTTTCGCTGACGGGACTTCACGCATGCTGGTACTGACGTGTTCCAAGCCAGACCCGCACAACCCCGTGATGGGTAATTTTCAGATCTTAATCGAGCTTGGTTGAAAATTTCTGTTGGTTCTGTGGATGGATATCAGCGGTTGGGTTCTCACCTCACCAACGTCCATTCACGATACAAGATTCAGCTCCTCACCAGAAAACAGCGCGGCTTCCCAGCAGGAGGGGATTCAGCTGACAGTCTGCTCACACGACTGATGAGTGGGGTGTCATCAGAGCGATATGGGCCGTGGTGGATCGCGAGAAAAAGGGCTTCTAGCGCGGTGGCCAGCATGTTATCCTCTTATTTCGACAGTTCAAGCGGACCAATACAAAGATGGAGGCTATCTATAGCATAGGATATGTCAAAGAGTACACGTCGCTGGGCTCTGACAGCGGCACTTATTCTCTCGACTGGACTTGCGGTGGCGGTGGTGACTGGAACTGGGGCGATCCCTCTCAGCCAACAGGACAATCTGACTGACGAGGGTGATGTCGTCGTGGAGGCTGGCCAGAACCAACTCGTCGACGCAGCCGCAGTCGAGAACGGCGAACTATCTATCAATCTCGACGCATCCGAGGTCTCGGCGGAAGGGCTGAGTCCCGGGTCTCGAGTCGACAATGTGCTTCAGGTTCGGAACAAGGGTAACGAATCCGTGGACGTGTTCATCAAGGATTCTCCAGACAATATCGAATTCGTCGATGAGAATGGTGGTGCTTTCGAGAGTAATGAGACTGCAGTCTCTTTGGGGCCGAACGAGTCCGTCGGCGTGGGTCTCAAACTGCTGGACACGGCCAGTCCTGGAACCGAGATCGACGGCAGCTTTACAATCGCCGGATTTCCGATAGAAAACACAGAGACTGAGTCTGTCGGGTCCGACACGACAGGATCTGTCGGGTCCGACACGACATCGAGTTCCGATGGGGACCCAGTCGCGGCGGTGTCTGACGTGGAAGACGACTCTTTCGATGGGCAATCTGTGCTAGTTGATCTTGATCCGGAGAGCGCGGATGCTGCAGCGCGTGTGGACAATCTCGAAGCCGGCGAGGACGCGTCCGTCGATCTGCAGGAGGCCGTCGCAACCTCGCAGGTGAACTACAATAACCTGAGCGTCGCTGTCGAAGATGATGCTGGCACTGTGGAACTGCAGGCAGACGCAATCCCAGAGCCCCCGGAAGATGAAGCCGCCGAGCTGACAGGGGATAACACAGCAATCTCATATCTCGAAATCGAATCCAGCGCTTCAGACCTCCAATTAAACGACGAGAGCATCTCTGAGGCCAGGATCGAGTTCGCTGTGAGCGAGAGCGTGTTCCAGAGTCGTTCGATCAACCGTGATGACCCGCAACTCTACCGGTTCAACGAGGTGGACGACGAGTGGGTGCCGCTCCGAACCGAGCGCGTCGATACCCGCAGTTACCAGGCGTTCACTCCCAACTTCTCTGTCTTCGCCGTCGGATACCCGGTTCAACCGGAGTTCCAAATCGTCGAGACAACGCTCGTGAACCCCGAGGTCGAAGCTGACCAGCCAGTAGCTGTTGCCGTCGAAGTAGCCAACAACGGCACTAGCCCCGGCGAGTTCCAGGCGACACTGGATGCCGGACAGTCATCGACGGTTTCCTACAGCGTCAGTATCTCGCCCAATAGCACGGAAAGAGTAGTGCTCGTGCAGTCCTTGTCCGCTCTCGGCTCCTACGATGTCGAGGTTAATGGCCAACCCGTCGGCCCGGTGACAGTCAGCGAGACTGTGACCGAATCTCCTACGCCGACGCCAACACCGCCGCCGACTGACGCCGGCGAGACTCAGACGCCGGAGACGACAACGCAAACACCAACGCCCACTGACGATACACCCGGATTCGGGCTTGTGTTGACGCTCGTTGCACTCATTTCCGCCGGGCTGTTGGCTCGCCGGCGAGCGCGGAACCGGTGAGATTCATCTCGCAGTAAAACCCGAGACTCGCCGTTCGAACGCCGACACCGCCACACAGTAGCCGGCCCGATGGCCGTTCTCCCGAGGCTCGATTTTGCTGATTTGCGACCGTCACGCGACTCTTCGAGAACCCCGATTAGTCCTGTATCACAGAGTGTTCGAGCGTGCCAACTCCCTCGATTTCAATCCCAACGTGGTCTCCGTCCGACAGTGGGCCGACGCCTTCCGGTGTTCCGGTCGCAATCACATCACCAGGCTCCAGGGTGAGATACGTCGTAATCTCCTCGATGAGTTCGGGAACCGAGAAAATCATGTGCGCCACCGTGGAGGCTTGCCGAGTTTCTCCGTTGACCCGGAGCTCGATCGAGGCGTCATCCGGGAGCGACTCCGGTGAAGCGACCACAGGCCCTATCGGCGCCGAACTGTCGAACGCTTTTCCACGGACCCAATTTTGCTCTTCGTTCTGGTCGTCGCGGTTGGAAACGTCGTCGAAACAGGTGTAGCCTGCAATATATTTGTCTGCATCCGCGGCGTCGACGTTCCGGGCCTGCCTGCCGATGACGACCGCGAGCTCGGCTTCATGATCGACACGGTCTTTTCCGGCCGGCAGTGGGATCTCATCGCCGTGGGACGCGACGGTGTTCGGCGGTTTGAGAAACAGGAGCGGCCGGTCGGGAACATCAGAGTTCAACTCTTCTGCGTGTTTTGCGTAGTTTCGGCCGACACACACTATCTTGCTCGGCTCGACCGGCGGCAGTACCTCAACCCGGCTGATGTCGTATCTCCGGCTCGCTGCGAGAATCGTGTCACCGTCCAGTTGCCCCTGTCGGACACTCCCTGCAGGATCCCGGAATCGGATTCGTGCCATGCACAATTGATGCCGGCAGGATAATAAATAATCAGCCATCTGTGGCTGATGCCGTGAGCGGCTGCGCTGGACTCGTGGTAAGGGCCGTTAGACGTCTATCCCGATTATATGTTGGGAAGGCGCAATACCACGGTCTTCAGACCGTGGATACGCGCCGTTATCCCGAAGAAGAACCCACGCTAATCATAGAATCTGAGATTTCGAACGTGGTTTTACCATGCAGGTGGATGTATACAAAGCCAGCAATCGGGTGGCAAGAGAGCGATTGGTACCTCTCCTGCGATGGCGACCTGTTCGTCCCAAGCAATCGCCCAATAATCAAACCCAGTCGATGACCAGCTGATTCTCACAGAGTCAGTGTGGAGTCGACTGCTGCACGCACGAGAAAAGTAACTCCGAGTGTGCTGACGCCCACTGGCGTCCCTGCGGCACAACCAACGCTTGGACGCCATATACGGTTGAGAAGAGGAGTCCCGGGGGCTTGCCACTCCCAGCAGTCCCACTCGCCACAGTCCGTGACCCCCACACGGATTCTCACCGCGTCGGGATTCGGTGGGACTGCAACCCTGACATCTCCACCGCTCAGGATTCGGCCGTCGCCAGACTCCGTCTGGCGGGCAGTCACGCGCTGCGTGACGACGCGGTTACGCGGAGGAGGATGTCAACTGTGACGCCATGTCCCGCCGTGAGGCGGGTGTCACGACTCGCCTGAGAGACACTGTGTCTGGCTCAGCATCTCAGTCTTTTTACCGACCGGCGACCGAATCGTAGTATGCTTGCGCCGATTAACCTGGGGATAGTCGCCCTGGGACTGGTTTTAGCGTTCGTTGGCGCAGCTGTGTCAGTATATGCCGTCACGCTTACCGGGCTGGTGATCGGCGGTGGCGCTGGCTATGCAGTTGCGCCACAACTCGTCGGGTACGTGACAGCAGATCCAATGCTCGCCACAGCCGGTGTGGTGGGAGCCGGCGCTGTCGTGGGTGGGTTTCTGACGTACGCTGGGCTCTCGTTTGCGGTTCTCGGGATCGGCGCTACGGTCGGTGGCTTCCTCGGTCGGTTCGCGATCGGCCCGTTTTACGGGGAGGGAGTGGTCGTGATGATTAGCGCGACAGTTGCCGGTCTCGCAGTCGGGGCCGTGTTCGGATTCGTCCTCTCGCGGACCACGCTCGTGATCTCGACAGCGTTTGTCGGGGCGGCGTTGGCGAGCCGGAACTGGACTCTCGAGGCGTTCCGGACCGTAGGGGAGACACTCAGTGTCGAGCCGATTTTGTTCGAGATTGCTGATCCGGTATTTCTCGCCGTCGTCACTCTCGGTGGGCTCTCTCAACTGGGGCTGTTCCGTCTTGGATTTGTCTCGAAACTCGTCGGCCTCCTCCCCGGCGCAGGACGCTGGACTGCCAGTGACGACTAGCAGAGTGAGTCCCGCCTGGACCTGTCGAATCTGTCGGATTCCGTGATAGCGTGACTCCGCGAGTTCGCGACCCCGCAATCCCGTGACTTGGCGAGTTAGCAGGCCAGTGAATCACCGCGGCGACATCGAGGGTGATGGCATCTGAGATCACTGCCCCACCGAAACGAAAACCACCCACGAGTGCATCGTAGGGATATGAG
>JAQCMZ010000128.1 GCA_028274825.1 Haloferacaceae archaeon | reverse complement strand
CGACGGCACGTATATCCTCCCGGATAACGCCGATCTTGAGAGGCTCGATCGGGAGTTTTTCAACGTCGATTATCTGATAGAGGAGGGCTACGACGACGACACTCTCGACAGGATCCCGGTGTTGGCCCGCCCTCGACCGGGCCGGCGGACGAGACTCGACCGTGGACGGCGAACCCGCGGGTTCGAGTCAACATCCGCGGTCGCGACGACAGTGCCCAAATCCGACCGCCAGATCATAGCCTCGGCGCTTGGCACGGACGAATTCGACCGACTCCATCTCGACCGGCGCGTCCACGCAACGTTGGACACTTCGGCCCCACAGATCAGCGCGAACAAAGGGCGTGAGGAGTTTGGCGTCGACGGAACGGGAATTACGATCGGCATCGTCGACACCGGCATCGACGCCGACCACGCCGACTTCGGGGATAGAGTGGCATTCGAGAAAGACTTCACCGGTGAGGGGACGGCCGACGAATACGGCCACGGCACACACGTCGCGGGGATCGCCGCTGGCGATGGCAGCGCAAACGACGGTGAATACGTGGGGATCGCCCCGGGAGCGACGTTGATGAATTTGAAAGCACTGGGCTCAGGCGGTAGTGGGTATCTATCTGATATCGTGGACGCCATCGAGACCGCCGTCGAGGAGGGTGCTGACGTAATCAACATGAGTATCGGCGGGCCACCTCAGGAAGACGACCCGATGGTGGAGGCGGTCAACTGGGCCCGTGACCAGGGGGTGACAGTCGTCGTCTCCGCCGGCAACGAGTCGGGTACTGCGGAGTTCCAGTCGGTGGCCTCGCCGGCGGTGGCCACCGGTGCGATCGCCGTCGGGGCCAGCGACGACGAGAAACTGGAGTATTTTGCCTCCGCTCGCGGTCCTGCCCCGCGTACAGGGCTCCTCAAACCCGAGGTGACGGCCCCGGGGACGGGCGTGACGGCCCCAGGGAGCAGTGATGCAGGGGAAAACAACTACGACGAGAAGTCGGGAACGTCGATGTCGGCCCCGCACGTGGCGGGATTAACCGCGCTCGTCTTACAACAGTACGACAACCCCGCCCCGAGCGGTGTCGAGAACTGCCTGGTTGCGACCGGTCGGGTCGACCAGGATAGAGATGTCTACAAACGCGGTGGCGGGGTCGTGGACGCAGTCGCCGCCCTCGATTCGCCGCTACGAATCCATAACGCGATCTTAGAATTTGGCACCATCAGTGGGGATGCTACAGTATCCAGCGAAATCGAGATCGAAAACGTGAGCGATACCGAGCGGACAATCTCCGCCGAGGGAACATTGTTTGACGAAGCCGACGACACAGATCTCTCCAGCCGCCTGTCGGTTGACCCGGGAAGTGTCACAATCGGCGCTGGTGAGACGCAGTCGATTACGGTGACGGTCGACGTGACAGAGTTGTTCGGGCTCCATGCCGGCGATATCACTATCCAGGCCAACGGGCGCACGTACACTGCGGTCGTTGGATTCACGCGCGCTCTGGAGGTGGTCATCGAAAAGACAGTCCACGAGCAACGTGACAGCGCTGCCGGAGACTACGGGATCCTCTGGTCACACGACGGGGAGATCAGACTCACTGATCACGACGCGTTCGGCACCGACGGAATCTGGAAAGCCAAGTTGTTCCGCCAAGCCGAGACGATTTCGGTCTGGTCGGAAGGGTTCCTGCCGGCGGATACGAGCCGGGACCAACAGTTTGGAGAGCCCGTCTTTACTGTCGCTTCCGGGGTTGACCTGTCTGACGGCACCTCAACCGTCCATCTCGACGAGACCAATGCCGTTCCCCGGCGGCTCGATACTTCGGCGATTGCTGACAAACCAACCCACGAAGCGTTCGACGAGGCGTCGTTCAGTGCTGGACTCTACGGTGTCCAGACAGAGGGCGGGTTCAGCTTCTCCCGACTGTTCTTGGGTAACGTCAGCGTGTACACCGCCCACTTCAGTCCGGTGACAGCAGGTAAGAATACCCACGCTACCACCGAATGGCAGTTTTACCCGAGTCACGACCGCTCACATACGTGGGATGTCGACGAGGCGTATTCGCTGTTCGAGCCGACCGAGACTATCCCAGAGGGAGGGGAGACGATTCCGGTCAAGCCGGACGCGCTTGCCCGCGAAGATGTCGAATACTACCGCGATTTCGCCGGCCAGTCACTGACCGTGGCCAATCACGTTCTCCCGGCGGATCGAGAAACCTTCCCCACGTCCGGGTCAATCGCACTGATCGAGGGCATTGGTCCCGACCGTGACCGTCAGACCTGGTGGCGCACCCCACAGCGGGCCGTATCTGGAATCCTGGCGCGACACCCGGAGTTTCTACGGGGCTTGGGTCGCTCGTCGGCTCCGCGAGTTTGTCGCACCCGAACCGGGACAGTACAGCTTCCTGTTCAACCAGCAGCCCCTCGGGCAGGTGGTATCAGACACGTTTGGAACAGTCATCTCCCCGTTGCTGGTGCATCAGAACACGGCACTCGCAGACCAGCCCCCCGGCCAACTCGTCTTTGGCGGGCTTGCGGAAACTAGCGGCGGCTTCCAACTCCGGCTCAACGATAGCGTCATTTACGAAGACAGCACTGCAGGCCCTACACCAGTCGTTCACGTCGACGCGGAGGAAGCACCGCAGTTGGCCGAACTCTCCACTGGGGACAGCTTCACCATCCGACACGACGGGTGGGACCGCACTCGCGAGCCTGCTGTCGGCATTCGAGCTGACTACTCTGTCGATTACGATCCGAAGTCGGCTAATCGAACGCCACTGATTCAGGCGGGAGCAATCGCCGGTCAGACTGGACGTGAGTTCCGGTCCGGACCGACAATCGTGTGGGTCAAACTGACCCCAGGTCAAGAGCCCGACAAAACGGAGTACGTCACCGGTGAGACGCCCGACAAGATCACCGAGTTCGCGGCCTACTACACCGACGGGGCCATCGATTCCAGCGGGCCCGTGGCCCAGCGTGGCGGCTCACTCGGCAATCCCTGGCAGAGCGGGAGTGACTGGACGCAAGCGGACGTGGTGTATCGCGACGAGACGCGTCACTTGCTCGGCCTGCACGTCGAAGGCTTCGATAGCCAATTTCACCTCGCGATCGGTGGCCGGAACGAGAGCGGTGGTCAGATCCGTGGGGCTGTCGTCAACGCGGCCGGGGTGAAGTCGTGGGCCGACGAGAGTGTCAGTATCACTCTCGAATCGGGTACGATCGACTGCACCGGGGAGGAGACGGTCACCGTGAGCGTCGACCCCTTCGATGGGGCCGATCAGGCCGGGTGGCTCACCGACGGCGACAACTCCACCGGCG
Source organism: Haloferacaceae archaeon (assembly GCA_028274825.1). Classification (GTDB taxonomy): domain Archaea; phylum Halobacteriota; class Halobacteria; order Halobacteriales; family Haloferacaceae; genus J07HR59. Next base: position 795 of record JAQCMZ010000128.1, on the reverse strand, counting down.
ACATCCAGTTCGGCGCACCACGGGCAGTGTTCGACGGTGAAGCAGCCACCCCGGTTGACACCGAATTCCGCGCAGACAACACCATCGCACTGACCTTCCCCGCTGCAGAAACAGGGTATGCGACCGGGTACTCGCCGGCGGCAGCGTTTCTTGAACTGAACCCGCCAGGTGAGACACGTTACGCCGGCGTCACTGTCGTCGAAGAAATAATCGTCTGAACACTTTCCAGCCCCTACTCACACTCATCACCCACCGCTAGCTTGCCACCAGGTCACAGTTACCATTGATCAAGTACCATTTGACCGCAGAAGGTTCGCTCAACAAGTCGGGCCGGAAAGGGGAGCTGCATTTCGTATCCTTCGACCCGGCGGTAGGCGATTCGCACGGTGAGGTCAGTTGTAGCGGCGAATTCGTGCCGATTTGTGCATATCAGTGCCTGTCGGTCGGCAATCACGCGGAGAGTGAATCGGTATCGGTCCTACGTCGGGTGCCGCACGTGCCCGCCGGAACCGAAGCAATCGCGTCGAAGTTACGTGAACAACCGAAGTTCGTCAAATCGGGGGGGTCCACTATCGATACAGTCACCTGGCCTATTCTACGGGACTCAAAACAGCGAATCGAGTTCCTCGTTGTCCATGAGGTCGTCTTCCAATTCCTGTTCTTGTTTGATCTCTTCGATGTTGTCTTGTGTTTCGACGGCTACCTGCTGGTGCTGTTTGACTCGGGGGATGTTCGTCACGCCAGAGAGGACAACCGCGACCGAGACCACGCCACTGCTGGAGTATGGATAGTCAC
>JAQCMZ010000125.1 GCA_028274825.1 Haloferacaceae archaeon | reverse complement strand
GTGACTGCCCGCCAGACGCAGTCTGGCGACGGAGGAATCCTGAGTGGTGGAGATGTCAGGTCTGCCAGTTCCACCGAGTATCCGGACAGTATGAATCTGGCGGGATGCCCATGGTCTGAGTGGGACTGCTGGGAGTGGCAAGCCCCCGGAACTCCTCTTCTCGACCGTGTGTGGCGTCCAGGTGTTGGTTGTGCCGCAGGGACGCCAGCAGGTGTCAGCGCACTCGGAGTTACTTGTGTCGTGCGTGCAGCAGTCGACTCCGCACTGACTCTGTGGGAATCAGCCGGTCATCGACTGGGTTCGATTAGTAGTTGCTTGGGGCGAGCAGGTCGCCATCGCAGGATGGGTGACAATCACTCTGGTCTCATCCGATTCCGATTATTAGTTACGGCGACCATCAGATTCCATCCACGGTTCGAAATCTCAGGCTCTCTAATAGAGAGTGGATTCAGTTCGGGGTGACGGCGCGTACCCATGGCCTGAAGACCGTGGTATTGCGCCTTCTTAGCGCATAAATCCCCACGAGATTGGTGACACTCCAAACCGAACCCGACAGTGCCGGCGACGGGGATGAGATTCGCGAACAGTACGGGGAGGTACTCGTGGCGGCCTGATGGACTCGTCTTCTGAGGACTCTGCTCGAACAGTCGAACCACGAGTGCACCCATGTCGATGCTCATACGAACATAACAGTTGCCGAAAACACGGAAGTATCGTCAGTCTCGAACTGTGCGACTGTGATTTGACCGGGCCTGTTGTGACCTATGGGTGAGTACCGAAATCGGATGGACCCACCTCAGATTTCTCATAGCTTCACCCGGTCTCGTGTGTGCCGGGGAAACTGCCACGGAGGGTTCTCACCCGGCTCACAGTTTCCCGACGTGTTTTGCCCACAATTCAGCGTACAGCCCGTCTTCGATGTTCGTCAGTATCTCATGACTCCCCTGTTCGACGATCTGGCCATCCTGGAAAACCAGTATCTTGTCCGCATTGCGAATCGTGGACAATCGGTGTGCGACGATTATCGTCGTTCTGTTCTCGGTGATGTCGTTGATAGCATGCTGTATTTTACTCTCAGTGATATTGTCAACGTGGCTGGTGGCCTCATCCAGCACGACCATTTCCGGGTCAGACAAAATCGCTCTGGCAATAGCTACCCGTTGTTTTTCACCGCCAGACATTCTGTTGCCTGATTCACCGAGCGTCGTCTCAAGCCCGTTTTCCATGCTATCAACGGTCTTTCTCAAGACAGCTTTCTCAACGGCCTCGTGTAGTTGATCGTCGCTTGCAGAGACGTTCCCGTATCTGATATTCTCTTCCAGCGTCGAGTCGAATATATACGGCTGTTGTTCGACGTATCCAATCTGTCCGCGGAGACTCTTGGGATCATGTTCGGAAATATCGCTGTTGTCAACTCGTATTGTTCCGCTGTCAGCGTCGATAAACCGCATCAGCAGGCGAATGAACGTCGTTTTTCCGGACCCAGATGGACCGACGATCCCGACTGTTTGGCCTCGTTTGATACTGCAATTCACAGGCCCAAACACGAACGGATCAGTATCATCGCCGTCGTCACCGGATTCATCCTCAGTGAGCCGCTCGATAGGGTCGCGGTCGTCGAAGACGTACGAAAATCGCACGTCACTGAGTTGCACCGTCCCATCGATATTCGTGAATTCCTTGCTGAATGACTTCTCGTCCCGTGACTGCGTCTGAATGATACTGTAGACTCTGTCGGCGGAGGCTTTCGCGTCCTTGTAGTTGTCAACGTACGAGTGAAGACTGGTCGCAGGCTGAATCAGCAGTGTCGAATTCGTGAAGAAGACAGCTAATTCCGCAGCTGTCAGCGGCGCAGTGAAAAACACGGGTGGGCCAGAGATTACCCACAACGCACCTACCGAGAGAACGATAAAACTACTAAACCGCGAGGTGACACCAAACACCTGTGCGTACGACAGCCACGTTCTCGTCACGTCCAACTGTGCAACTTGAACGTCTTCAGAGGCCTCTTGCACTCGCTCCACTTCTCTACTCTCCGCCACGTACGAACGGACCGTCAATATCCCTCGAATACTCGATGATAGTTGCTCGGTCAATGAAGCCGATGTTTGGCGTGTTTTTTGATACAGCGGCTCAATCACCGCGTTGAATTTGAACGTGTACCACGCAATGAACGGAACTGGAGAGAGCAATAACAGCGCGAATTGCCAGTTCAACGAGAACAAGACGATTCCAATCGTCAATATATTCACAACGTCATTCGAGACACCAGAAATGACCGTTCGCGGAAGCTGTCCGACCTGTTTGACATCTGATTCGATGACGCTCAAGTACTCTCCCGATGACCGCTGGATAAACCGTCTCGGGTGGAGTTCCTGAATTGACTCGTAACAATCCACTCGAACGCTCTTTTGAAATGATTCCTTGAATATGTCCCACAGATATCCTGATACGAACCGGAAGCCAGCGATCAGGAAGATCGCGATGAAGAACACGGCGCTCACCTGCGTTGCCCGCGTCTGTGCATCGGGAGACAACACCGTGTCAGCGAACGGAAACTGTGACTGACTCACAGTCGGGTCGATGACCTCAATCACTAGTCCAAACGCGACCTGTGGGATCTGCGTGAGGATCGTTCCAATCGCCCCGGACAACACTGCGAGGACGACGTACTTCCAGTACTTTTGCCCGTTCGACAGGTACATTTGAAAGACAGAGTTGTTCCCAAACTGGGTTCGGAGTTCCATTCCCACGAGATTATACAGTAAGCACTGACGACCTATATGCGCGATGAGTATCAAGATGAATACTGAGAGACGGGACGCTTGTCACCGATCGAAACGCGCCAATCGCCACGTCTGGACTCTGGGATGAAAGTCGGGAAACTTCAATACCCGCACCACCGTGTTCGGGTAGCCTATTCCCAGTTCCTGTTGTAGGCCGCTGGAACTGCCTGCTGCTCGATTAGAAGTCGGGAAACTGTCTATCCTCGAAGCTAATCGGCTCAGATTCGGAACGACGGTGAGACTGACGTTACCGCGTGCTTCCTCGACGAGTGCTGTCGAAGCGGCCAGTTAGCGCATCTCCATCGTGTCTTGAATCCGGAGAACACGAGCGTCGTCAGGTCCGACAGTGCCGAGAGTCGAGAGTGCCGCGACGAGTCTAGCGCGGTCAGTCTCGACCATCGGTGGGAGTCGCACTCCACGAGTCTTGCTGGCTGTGATCGCGTTTATGAGCGTCGTTGATGGATCGATATCGGCGGCGGTGTCGGCGTGGACACAGCCAGCTGACCCCATCACCATCGTTCCAATAGCTCTTCTCAGTCAGACTTCGAATATAGATACGTTTGATCTCTGGCTGATTCGTTGCGGGTTCGTCGATTGAAAACTGCCGTCGCCCCATGACATTGGTGTCCATACCCTGCCCGTCGACAATCAACACATCAGTGTTGTCGAACGGCAATGTGGGCATGATCTCGCAGGCGGTCTCGAGCAGTTCAGCCTCTGGAGAGAGAGAAACCCAGCCGGAGAGGCGCCTTCGAGTATCGCAGTGTCATCGTGTTGATCCTTGTCGATAGCGACGCCGCCGACAATCGGCAGCGTCTCTAACAGTTGGCTAGTGATTTCCGGGATCATATTCCGGAAACTCCAGTCGACGGCCCACTCGTGAGCGATCTTGGCACCGCGTTGTTTCCCCCATCCCAATGACGAGCATACCGTGTGGAGAAGCGCCTGTCGTCGGCTGCATCTGGACTTTCGTCTCGCGACAACTGTAATCAGTGTTCACGAGATAATCTGACGACTACCGCGAGAATGTAACCATTAGATACTGTAGAACCATCTCCGAGCTGATGAGCCGGGCTGTCGCGAGAATATAATACTGTCGGGAGTGAATTCACGATATGAGTGACGATACTCGCCACGACCGCGACGAGCGGCCATCCCCCGGCCAATACGAGCCCCCGCCGTGGGAGGAATATCGACAACTTCGCCAGGCCATCCACGAGTATATCGATCACGACCCAGACGACCCGGAGTGGGAGGACATCTGGCGAGCACTGGCCGCGATCATGTCCGCGTATCAGCGCCAGCAGTTCCTCCAGGCGTTCGGTCTCGACGAACCCGCCGAGGTGGCATCTATCCGCCGATTAATCACTGGCGGTGACGAGTGTCCACACTCGCCAGAGAGCGACGCTGAACGCCCACACCAGTCGCCTCATGAGCCGCCGGCAAGTGATAACGCTACACTGTGGCTGGATGACGGCGATCCAGCGCTGTTCTCGATGCATGTCTTCCCGGATACTCTTGGGCGTCTGAGACACGACCACCAGCAGGTAGGTGAGACACCGACACACGGCACTTGGCCCGAGATTTTCGAGTTCGCCACCGAACAAGATCTCGAGGTATCGGTTCTCCCGACATCATGGTAAGAGGTCGGCTCGACGGTGCAGATTATTTTCTATCCGCCAGAGCGGTACTGACTAATGTCGATCGATTTCGAGTGTTCTTGCGAGCACGTGGTGATCCGAAACCTGTGTCCGGAATATCGTGTTATCCTGAGAGAAGACTTGACGGCTTCAGCTATGTGAGGTAATCAACACTGCGTGGTAGCCGTAGTTAGTGTCTGAAGCTCATTCCCCATTGATCAAATGGCTTCTGCTGGTGGGTATCGGACAGTGTGGTTCACTCAGAAACAGGCCATCTCGCATTCGGCTGCGGGAATCGTCTTGTATCCCAGAGCTCATCTGGCTGTGGCGACTAGTGTTACTGTGGACGAAAGCGCGGCCTGCACCGCTGACGTTTGGCGTCCCGAGTATCACCGTTCCGGTGGTGGCCAGGTGCTACATATCTACGGAAACCAAGCCTTTGAGGGTTGATCCCGAGGCGGTTCACCGGAGTGCTCACGAATAATCCGAGTGATAATATCTATTATCGTATCGGTTGACTGTCTGCCGGTATCTTCCACAATCAGAAACCTGAATGAACAACTGAACACTGAACGCCGGAGACGATGAGGCTAAATTCACGTCGCAGTGATCTTGAGCATCGATAACTCTCCGACGGTTGGTTGTCTCACCACGCTATGAGTCAGAGAACAACACACGAAGTTGACGGTCAGACGTACGAGGTGGTTCACGGGCATCGCGGTGACATCATTATCAACACTGAAACCGGTGAGAAGCAACTCGTTGAGGACTTTGGCCGCTGGATTGCCGACCAGTTTGACGCGCCGACTGCCGGTGATGATCAACACACCGACCCAGCGGGGTCTGAACGGTGTCCCATGTGTGACGAACCGTACGAGTCGTATCTCACACACCTGAAGATCTGCTCAGTGATAGACAGCGAATCCCTCTCGCGAAGTTGACAATCACCCGTTGTTCTGTTTCACGCTTCTCTGACCGTCAACCGTTTGACATCCTCCTCCGCCTGAAGGCGTCGTCACGCTGCGCGTGACTGCCCGCCAGACTGCGTCTGGCGACGGAAGGACTCCCACGGCACCGCACCGCAGGGTTGGGAGTGGCAGGGTTACAGACTCCCAAGCCAGTCCACCGTTGGAATCGGTGTGTGGCCGGTCACTGGGCAGTCTCTTGGGAGTGGCCACCCCGGGACTCCTCTCCTCAGCTGAGGCGAAGTCCCTGTGTTGTGTGTGCCACAGGGGCTTCGGT
>JAQCMZ010000115.1 GCA_028274825.1 Haloferacaceae archaeon | reverse complement strand
TTGCGGTCGGCTGGAATTCACACCCCAACACTCGCTGTGTCCGTGGAGGTCGCTCCACCACGACCCGACAACTCCCGTCTCACGCCCACTGGACGGGTTTGAGAGGAGTCGCATTTCCAACCCGTCAAACGACCGCATCACAGTAAGGTCCTTAATGCCCGTCACGGTCGTTACACCGCTATACGGGTCGTGATAGATCACACGTTTTGACGGGCTTCACCCTCTCATCCTTCGAGAGACGCAGTCTCTCGTCATCACTCTTCTTCGATTTCCGTCCGACCCCTCACACTCGCCCTACTCAGCCTGTAGAACCGATTGCGTGAGATTGCAGACGAGACTCGCGGTGAGTTGGGACAGAGAGTGTGTCCTCAGCCGGCTGAGAGGCGCTCACTTGTACGGGTACCGATGGGTGACACCACAGTCACATCGCTGAACGACGTGCCCGTTGCCCAGCCGGACGCGTGCAGTGACCCCTGGCCTGAGATATCGGTTACACCTATCGCAGGTGGACCGCTTGAATTCTCGGGAGAGGGGAATCCGATTACGCTCGGCGATCCGGCAGCCGAGACTCACGTACTCTCGTGAGCGGTCGATGTCGCCGTCGATCACTGCCTCGCGAGCCAGCTTCAACAGCCGCTCGAGTCGCTCCTTCGGAATCGCCATATGTCGGCTGTGAGCACGGGCTGATTAACGGTTTCGACCCACTGTGACCGCCAGTCGGTAGTGTGATATACGCGTGTCACCAGTCGTCCGGATGTGCGGGCCCTGGTGTATTTAGAACTGGCAGACCGGCTCCAGCGAAGCGGGATCGGGACAGCGGCAACTCACCAGCGACGCGCATTAGAGGCTGCGGATGGGATAGAGGTGATCTCGACGCCGTGGGCCGGGGGGTCCCTCTCGTCGGCTGTGCGGCGGCCACTCCGCGGCCGCGCAGTCGTGCGAGATTTCGATCTGGCACACTGCAATCTTTTCGGGCCGGGAAGTCTCGCTGTCGCCCGCACAGCAAAACAGCGGGATTCTCCACTGATTGTCCACGCTCACGTCACTGCCGAGGATTTTCGTGACAGTTTCCGCGGGTCGAGAACGATTGCGCCCGCACTGCGGCGATATCTCCGGTGGTTTTACTCTCGGGCAGATCTCATTTTGTGCCCGAGTCAGTACACCAAACAGCGACTGGAGGCGTACCCCGTCGAAGCACCTATCGAGCCGATCTCCAATGGTGTGAATCACGACGCATTACGCGGCTTCGAGCAACTCCGCGAGGAGTATCGTCGCCGGTTTGATCTCGACGGGACGGTCGTGTTCACCGTGGGGAACGTGTTTGAGCGGAAGGGACTCTCGACATTTTGTGACGTGGCCAAAGAGTTCAGCAGTCACGGTGACTCGGGACCCGAACCCGTCGAGTTTGCCTGGTTTGGCCCATACGAGACTGGGCCAGTTGCCTCGTCAGCGGTTCGCGACCGGGTGACGGACCCGCCAGAGAACGTCACGTTCACCGGCTGGGTCGACGATATTCGCGGGGCATTCGCGGCTGGCGATATCTATCTGTTTCCCACACAGGAAGAAAATCAGGGGATTGCGGCGTTAGAGGCGATGGCCTGCGGGAACCCGGTGATTCTGCGGGATCTACCTGTCTTCCAGGAGTTCTACACTGACGGTCGGGACTGTCTGATGTGTGAGACGAAATCGGGGTTCACACAAGCTATCCGGCGACTCTCACGGGATCCCGGGCTGGCTGACCGGTTGAGTCAACACGCTCGAGAAACCGCACGAACACACTCACTCGAACAGGTCAGCCAGCGGTTGGCAGACATCTACCGTGAGATGGTGCACGCTTGAATTCGAGAGAGAACTGACACGCCTATCTAACAGTCGCTGGAAATTTGACTTGCGTCAGTTAACTCAGAACGCAGAACCTGACGTTCCAGAATTGAGTAGTGCGGGTTTGTATATGAATACTGGTCATATTGCCAATGACTAATCCATATGAGGATAGACTGAGTCGCGGTTGCCAATTGAATCCCAAGCGATTAATCACGGGGCTGTGACGGTCATTATGATGGAAGCGGTGGCGGCGTTCACTGACACATATTTTCCGACGATTAACGGCGTCGCCTACACCGTCGCCACGTGGAGCCGGCAGTGGAGGGAAGCGGGGGGAGAGATGAGCGTTGTGTATCCGGGTAACGACGAATACCTCCCCGAGGAGGCCGAATATCCCGTTCCGAGCGCTCCGTTCCCGCTGTATGACGGATTTCGAGTCGGGATTCCGTCGACACCGGGTGGATTACCGGACGTAGATCTGGTTCACGCACACACGCCGTTTGGGCTGGGGCTGGCGGGTCGGCGGTTTGCACACAGTCAGGGAATCCCTTTCGTCGCGTCATTTCACACACCGACAACAGAGTACGCTCAGTATGTCTCAACTGTTCCATCGATAAGTCAGTGGGTAAGCCGAGCGGCCGAACGATACGAGCAGTGGTTCTACGGTGGCGCTGACGCGGTGGTGGTCCCCTCGAAGGTAGTGCGAGAGCAGATTAAAGCCCGGTTTGGTGATATTCCGATCCACGTGGTGAGTAACGGCATCGACATTGACCGGTTTCGGCCAGTCGATGGGGCCGCGATCCGCGAGCGGTACGACCTCGGGGATGGACTCCTTATCGGTTACACCGGACGACACGGATACGAAAAGCGCCTGTCAGAACTGATCGCCGCGACGAGCGGGCTTGATCGGGATGTTCAACTGGTCCTTGGCGGTGACGGGCCTGCGCGAGACGATCTCGAAGCAGAGGCGCGCGACCGCGGTATCGATGTCCGGTTTCTGGGGTTTCTCGACCGGGAGGAACTCCCGAAGTTTTATTCGGCGGTGGACGTGTTCTGTCTCCCGAGTCCTGTCGAGACCCAGGGATTAGTCATCATGGAGGCGATAGCCTGTGGAACCCCGGTAGTGGGCGTGGACGAGGGCGCACTCGTCGAGACAATCGACCACGGGACGACCGGGTATCGGTTCCCCGCTGATGATCTCTCTGGGTTTCAGGCCGCAATTTCACAGGCAATCGATAATCAATCTCGTCTTCGACAGGCCTGCATTGACCGTCGGAATCGACTGGATGTTCGTCGTGCCATCAAGAAACTCGGCGACGTGTATGAACAGGTATGTAATGGGGATTGACCATGGTTCTCTTGCCGATACCTGGCAGACTAGCAACTACTCACTACCGGCGGCTGGGCTTGTCAGTGAAATGAAGTTCTGTGAACTGCTTCGAACTTTGACCCCAGTTGGCCAGGTTTGTCCGGAACCCTCTATAACGGTTGTTAGTAATCCGAGTTTCGGTATTCAAGACAGAACGTGCGAACTAACGGTCGACACTCGGCCAAGGGCTGGTGGGTGCACGCTGATTATAAAACTCGAGGAGAATACCCGCGCCTTTAGACGCGGCATGAATCCACCAACTCGGAGTCAATCGACGCTACAAGAGCCACTCTGAGAGTTGAAAATACGCAGATGTAATCGACAGGCAATCCTGCACATAGGTAGGAATCGGGTGGGAATGGAGCGATTTCCACCAGTCCGACGATGGCGGTCTGTCCGCCCCAAGCAACCACGCACTGATCGGACCCAGTCTGATGAACGGTCGGTTCCGACATTGAACCGATGTAGTGCCCGACTGCTGTAAGCATCACACAGTAACTCCGAGTCCGCTGAAGTCTGCCGGACTCCCCGAGGCGCACACACAACTCTGGGTGTCCTTATCTGATGGAGAAGAGGAGAACCGGGGGCTTGGCACTCCCAGCAGTCCCACTCGCTATAGTCCGTGAACCCCGTCCGGATTCTCACCGTGCCGGAGTTCGGTGGAACTGTCACCCTGAAATCTCCACCGCTCAGGATTCCTCCGCGTGAACGCGGAGGAGGATGTCAAATCGTCGACCACTAATTACGAACACAGCGCGAGTACCCCGACCCACCGAGATGCGGGATTCGGCTGTGCGGAATCCAGTCAGCCGAGTCCGTCAACTGTCTCCGCGCGAGCGCTGAATTCCTGCACTCCTCGCTCACTCCGCTTCGCTCCGTTCGCGTTATCAGGACGGAAGTTGAGCGCTCCAAGTATTACTACCGGAGGGGTTC
>JAQCMZ010000107.1 GCA_028274825.1 Haloferacaceae archaeon | reverse complement strand
GCGTGTGCGGGAGAGAAGACGACAGTCAGCGCGTCGAACGTGGCCTGTACGTGTGTGAGAAGTGCGATGGCGCGTTCAACGCCGACGTGAACGGTGCGGAGAACATCTGCCTCGACATTGATCAACGTAACTCCGAGTCCACGCCCAGTTTGGGCGAGGAGAGGAGTCCCGGCTGGGTGGCACAGCCCTCAGTCTCGCTTCATGACCTCTCCCGCGGATCCCAAGCTCGGACAGAGGTGGTGGGCTGCAACCCATAATCTCCCAACCGCGGTCGGGATTCCTCCGTCGACAGACGCAGTCTGGCGGGCAGTCACGCGGAGCGTGACGACGCCTTCAGCCGGAGGAGGATGTCAACCGTCACAGTTCACCCAGCGGTGACACTCATTGCATGGCACTGGTCGCCTGCCACGGCCACTCGCGTGTCCGTGAAATCACTCGTGAGGAGCTGACGCGTCAGCGAATTCGGCGAGGCGCCGTCGGAGATCATATGTGTCGACCCGGTATTCATACACCTGTTCATCTCCGAGAAAAACACACGGAACCGTATCGCCGTATTCGTCGGCTACACCCTCGTCGTGAATATTGACCTCATCGAGTATTACGGGAATGTTTGCATCCTCGCTGGCGTGTCCGATATCTCGGACTGCACTCTCACAGAGATGACAGTTCTCCTGGGTGTACACTGTTATTGGGACCGGAGTAGACATAGCCGGGGTAACGAGTCGATACGACGAGAAGCTATCGATCGTCGGTCGAACTAGGACACGTAAACTGAGAGGAAACAGAACAAACCAAACAGAGTGAGACCCAGACGGATCACTCGGGATACTCTCGCATCAGGTCAGCTTCTCCACCGGTAGTGTGTCCGTCTGAGTGTTTATCTGTCTCCTCGGGACTGACACTGCCGGTCTGGTATCCCGCGAGGTCGAGAGTGACGTGGTCGAACCCGAGATCGGCGAGATGCTCCCGGGCGGCCATCGCGAAGTCTGTATCCAGCGCGTGTTCTAGCTCGTCGGCACCGACTTCGATACGCGCCAGCCCCTCGTGGTCGCGAACGCGGAACTGCTCGAACCCCCACGACCGGAGTAGTTGTTCTGCTTTCTCTACGCGTGTTAGCCGCTCTTCTGTAACTTCGATTCCTGTGGGAATCCGCGATGACAGACACGCCATCGATGGCTTATCCGACACTGACAGCCCGTACTGCTTTGCGATTGCTCGTACCTCCTGTTTACCGATATTATTCGTGAGCAGCGGCGACACCACCTCTAACTCATCTACCGCACGGAGTCCAGGTCGATGACCCTCTCCGGGGTCGGACGCGTTTGTCCCGTCACAGACGGTATCGATCCCCAGTTGTTTGGCCACTTCGTACATCCGGCTGAGACGCATCGACCGACAGTGATAACAGCGATCCCCGTCGTTCGCGACGAAGTCGGGGTCATCGAGCTCGGAAAACTGAACTGTCTCGTGACGAATCCCAATTTCATCGGCAACTCGGCGGGCATCATCCAACTCTGCCGCCGGGAGTGTCTCACTCCGCGCAGTGCAGGCGACTGCATCGTCGCCTAACGCCTCGTGAGCGATTGCTGCGACGACGGACGAATCGACACCCCCCGAAAAAGCAATCACGACGCCGTCACGTCTCGCCAGATCCGAGCGGGTCGCTTTCAATTTTGCCTCTGCGTTCATACCGCATGCAGGCTGCCGATCTTCATAACAGTTGTTCACTTGTGGTATCGAGAGCGTATGATTTCAGATATATCCACGATAGGTCTCTACCTGACCGCTGCTGGTGTTTTCACACTGGAAACCCATGCAAACTATTCTAGTCCCTCGTCAGCCCGGCAACTCAGAAGGCAATCCTGAACACCACGATGACTTGTCAGTGAGTGATGGTCCCGACAGCCGGAGGTATCGAATGATCGATTATATTGCGACTGCGTCGTGTCCCACCACGTCTTCCCGAGACTAGAGTCGCTGTATGACGAGTTCGACCCCGTTTCGTGGACCGTCTCGGGATTATGTGATTCCTCGGCTCTGCACGGTTCTATATGAACGCCGTTAGGGGGTGTGTAGATGTGCTGAGAACAGTGTGTTCTGGCAGTAATTGTGCCGGTCGGTCCCGATGAGAGCACTGAGTCGGTCGCAAATCAGTGCATGCGACAGCTGGATCTGGGTCAAAGGCAGATCGATTGATGTTCAAAACGTCTGAAAACAGGTATTATAGCCGTTCTACCAACTTGCTTATGAACGTGCAGAGCCGAGTGATTCGAGAGATTTCTGGAGTCATCATGAGAGAATCCAAAAAATGAGCGACGCTCTAGAGAGTGAATCCCTGGGTAGACCGTTGGTGCCCGTGAGGAATCACGCTCA
>JAQCMZ010000099.1 GCA_028274825.1 Haloferacaceae archaeon | reverse complement strand
CGGACTCCCAGAGTTGTGTGTGCCTCGGGGAGTCCGGCAGACCTCGACGGACTCGGAGTGACTTTCTGCGTGCTTCCAGCAGTCAACTCCGGTCGAAGCCTGTGAGGATTCGCCGGTCATCGACTGGGTCCGATTATTGGGTGGTTGCTTGGGGCGGGCAGGCCGCCATCGGCCGAGGAGCCGGAATCGCTCCGTCCCTGGCCTGATTCCTCTCTACAGAATTAGTTGCCTGCCAGTTGAAACTCGTGGGGAGAACTCTCAGCTCGCAGTCGGGCGTGGATTGGGTCCGAGTTGTCGGATTCATCCTGCGGCTCAAGCCGCAGGGATTCTCCTTGCTCTTTATAATAGCCACTGGCAACCAGAGGGCACACAGGTGAGACACTATCACGTCACGTTGCGTCTCGTTTCGTCGCGTCACGCATATCAGTGGTCAGCGTCTATGAACGTGCCAATGAGCGATGACTCCGAGCAGAATCCCCCGACCAGTCGTGGGCAAGCGAGCGAAAGTCAAGACACTGGCGAGTCCGTCAACAGACATCGGTCGAACAGTCCCTCGAGTGAAAACGAGAGTAGCGACGATCTCGACGGATGGCGCTTCGGGGTCAGCGATGTCGGTCCCGAGGCAGATTCCGACGGGGGGGACTCAGACCAGCAACCGGCTGAATCAGAAGACGGCTCGGAGCAGCCGATAATCGAGCCGGAAAAAGTCGTGTTCGAACACGCCGCACTCGTCGTCGTCGGGGCTGCACTCGTGGCTGGACTGATTCTGACCGCCGTGTGAGGACTTGGTCTTGCTCGGTCATCTCTCACGAAACCAGCGAGAAATCTGTGTCTCAGAGAGCGGGTCTCACGGGTTCAGTCGCTGTGAGTGTCTCTCCTACTTTATTTTCCGACCGTGGATTAGCGGGTGCTCCGCGAGCTGCATGCCAACCCACTATCTAGGGCTGCCTTCCCACTGTTTAATCCTGTGGACCCCATACCGCAGATATGGAGCTCCTCTTACAGGCCGATCTGTTCGGGGCCGATACTCTCCCCTTACTCCTGGTGACCGCAGGCCTCGTGTTATCAATCTTGGAGGCGATTGCCCCTGGAGCGAATTTCGTCGTCGTCGGGATCGCGCTTCTCGGTGCCGGGCTTGTGGGACTTGCACTCGGCCCGCTGGCAACTCCATTTGCGCTCGCGCTTCTGGTGTTGGCGTTTGGGGGAGTCACCTTCTATGGGTATCGAGAATTTGATATTTACGGGGGGAAAGGACAACCACAGACCAGTGACTCACAGACGCTGAAGGGAACAACCGGGCAGGTGACCGAACGAGTGACCCCGACCAGTGGCGAGGTGAAACTCAGTAGCGGCGGATTCAGCCCGTACTACTCAGCCCGGAGTGTCAACGCCGAGATTTCGAAGGGGACAGAAGTGATGGTAGTGGATCCTGGCGGTGGCAATGTCGTTACCGTCGAATCGACCGAGATCATCGAAGACGAAATCGACCGTGAACTCGCTCGGGGAAAACAAGAGGACAACCCAGAGTCACCGTCTGCCACCGAGAGTGGGCTGGACAGCATTGACGAAATCGAGAGTCTCAGCGATCTCAAAAGCAGTGAGAACGCTGGTGAAACCGACAGACCCAGTGACAGTCGTGAGTTCGATCGAGAACGGACCTGAACGACCCGTCTCAAGGCGGTCAGCATATCCTGGAGAAACCACTTCAACGTCCGAATGCTTATGAGTCTCACTAAGCAATATTATATATGGAACAATTCGCCTTGCAGCTTGGCTTCAGTGCCCTCACCATCGGCCTTCTGTTCCTGTTGCTGGTGGTCGTTGCAGTCTGGCAATCCGTCGAAATCGTCGACGCATATGAGAAGAAAACGCTGACTGTGTTCGGTGAGTACCGCCAACTGTTGGAGCCGGGTATCAACATTATCCCGCCGTTTGTCTCCCGTACGTATCCATTCGATATGCGGACACAGACGCTGGATGTTCCCCGTCAGGAGGCAATCACTCGTGACAATTCTCCAGTGACGGCTGATGCCGTCGTCTACATCAAGGTCATGAACGCGAAGAAGGCGTTTCTGGAAGTCGATGACTACAAGAAAGCCGTCTCGAATCTCGCACAAACGACCCTCCGGGCTGTCCTTGGAGATATGGAGCTTGACGACACGCTCAATAAGCGACAGGAGATCAACGCAAAAATCCGAACTGAACTTGACGAGCCTACCGACGAATGGGGAATTCGTGTGGAGAGCGTCGAGGTGCGTGAGGTCAACCCCTCGAAAGATGTCCAACAGGCGATGGAACAGCAGACATCTGCCGAGCGTCGGCGCCGAGCGATGATTCTCGAAGCCCAGGGAGAACGCCGATCGGCGGTCGAAACGGCTGAAGGAGACAAACAATCTAATATCATCCGCGCACAGGGTGAAAAACAGTCGCAGATTCTCGAGGCTCAGGGTGACGCTATCTCGACTGTTCTGCGCGCGAAATCTGCCGAGTCGATGGGTGAGCGGGCTATCATCGAGCGGGGGATGGAGACACTCGAAGAGATTGGCCAGGGTGAATCCACCACCTTCGTGCTTCCACAAGAACTCACGTCGCTCGTTGGCCGGTACGGAAAACAACTTTCAGGCTCCGATGTCCAGCAATCAGAAGGACTCGAAGGCAAGGAATTCGACGACTCGACCCGCGAGTTACTCGGTCTTGACGATATCGAGGGAATCCTCGGCGAGATCGATCAGGCCGCCGAGATGGATGTCGAAGAACTCGAACAGGAAGCAGAAGCCGTCAAGGCTGGCGATGCCAGTATTAAGTCCGCTGACGAGGTTATTCAGGAAGCCGGCGATGTTGCAGAAGCCGAAGAATTGATGGAAGAATATGAGACGGACTGAGTCGACCGTTCAGATTTTCGGTAACAGTTGGTAGCATCTGGTATTACCCGGTATTGGCAAGCACATCCCGTATGATGCTCCCGCTGGGCAACTGCCTGCCCGTGTTGTTACTGTGATTTTGTAACAGTCCACCTGTGACTAACCCACCACGTCTTGCAGTGGCACAGTATTGGGTGAGCTGGGTCTGACGACTCCCTGCCGTATCCTGTTTTGAGTGAGCCGCGGACTGAACACCAGTCGAACGGGCACTCCTTCGACAGCGGGCGATGGAAAACTGGCGTGTGTTCCTGTCTCCGTATAGGCGACAGGGTTCGCCTCCTCTATCTTACTGTCTGACAGCTGCTTTCGACCGACGTTGATCGCACCAACTACGTCACGGCCACACTCGTACCCACATCTCGAGCAGTGGAAGTGACCACCATGGCGACACTCGGTATAATGGTCGGGGGTTTTCACTGTCTCCCCCGTTCGCCACACCGAGGACAGTATCGACTTGTTCCCCACGGATTCACCGAGTCAACCCCGACACCGACGAGTTCTGATTTGTACTCAACGAGATCCAACAACTCGCCTCGTGGCCATGTTGAGAGTGAGTGAGCGACGGTCCCACTCACATCTGGTGATTCAATCTGTCCGAGCGATTCACACACGATCGTCTCACACTCATACTGGAGGGCCACCCAACCCAGCT
>JAQCMZ010000091.1 GCA_028274825.1 Haloferacaceae archaeon | reverse complement strand
AAAACAACATCGACGGCACACAGACGATCTATCAAGCAGCCGTCGACGAGGCCGTCCCCCGAGTCATATTCGCATCCTCGAATCACGCCGTTGGCGCGTACGAAACCGGAGAGCGAACGCCAGAAATGTATCGTGAAGGTGAAACGCCGCTTCAGTTAGACGGATCCGAAGCCGCACGACCGGGCAATCTGTACGGTGTCTCGAAAGCCACAGGAGAACTTCTCGGCCGATATTATCACGATGAAACCGGGATTTCGGTGGTGTGTGTCCGGATCGGGAATCTCACGCGGGATCACCCACCACAGGATTACGAGCGTGGCCACGCCATGTGGCTCTCGTGGGCCGACTGCGCGCACCTGTTCGAACGCTGTCTACTCGCCGAGTACGGCTACGAGATAGTGTACGGCATTTCCGATAACGACCGAAAGTACTACTCGATAGATCGGGCCCAAGAGACACTCGGATACGATCCACAGGACAATTCCGCAGACTACACTCTCGAGGGTGTCCCGACAGACGGCACAGAGTGAGACCCTTTCAAATCTGAAATCGTAGGCTTTTATCTCGCAGATACTTAATGAGAAATCCTCAGGCCGGGAGTCGAGTGTTTGACGTGCCGTTCCGGTCGCGAGAGTGGTGGTCGATGACGAGACTCACGTCACACGGCGACAGCTGTTGGCTTGTGCCCTGCTCACTCGTGTGAGGAAACGAGAATTCTCGCATCGAGAGTCTCCTCTGTCCGACCGGTGGGAGAGATCTCCTGTGTTTCTTGAACTCCAGTCATCCCCAGCAGTGATCGCGAATCACAAGCTGAACCGTCTGCGGATTTAGATGCTCGGGATCACTCGAACAGCCCAGCGACATCGTCGCTTTCTCGCCGACGGCGTTCGACGTGTCCGACGAGTCGCTGGTGAATCAGGTTCCGATCGTCGGGATTCTCGACGAAGTCTCCGAGAAGAGTGAGAAACGTCGTTCTACCGGTTCCGCGTTGTTCACCGGCATACCGGGTAGCATCCCGAACTGCCTCGGTGTCGTATCGCTGGTACTCTTCTGCTAGCGCCTCCGCTGCAGGTCCCACAGCAGCCGGGCTGAGCCTCCCAGGTGATGGGACGGTCCCGCGAAACGACAGCCGTGGCGGCGAAGCGCGGTCGATCAATTCAAGATCAGCGTGGAGTGCGTCGAGATACGCTCGCGCAGTGTCGATATCAACCCCGTGATCCTCAACTGGGGGGTCGAGGTACTCCTGGCCAGATACCGCCAATCCCGCTGCACCCGACCAGTTTCGCGACCGAGCGTGATAGACAGTTGCGGTTAGCTGTATGAGCCCCTGTAAGAGCCTCGCAGTGTCCGTCTCGTGGTCGCGATGCAACCAGACGGCTTCCAGTGGGTCGTGGGCAGCGTGGTATTCCCCGTCGTTGTACAGGGCGAGTCCGGCCTCGAGCGCGGCAGTTACTCGATTCTGACTGTACTGTCCCGGGTTATCAACACGCTCGGTCATGGGTTGAATACTTGTCCCATAGCGATTGGCGATACTACCGTTCCGCTCGGATGAGACGTACAATCACTCTGCTGTAAGATACATACAAAGCGGAAGGTAAACAAATTTTCTGTGGGGTGGGGCGCTCTGCCGACGACCACGACAGTCCGGAGTCCACCGACGAGACTCGCCTGGACGGAGAATCACTGCCGTGTAATGTCTCTCGTCTGTGTGGGTTAGACTGATCCGTGGAGACTCTGCTCTAACATTGCGATCTCAGTTAATTACGGCGGGGTCCCGGCGACAGTTCACGGCGTTAGTGATCGACAAGACGTCTCGGTGAACTGAGACGGGTGGGTAGCCGAAGAGAGCATTTTCCTCGTCTCTGCCACTCAGATACCCAGCTTTCATGCGCTGCTACAGCCGGAGGAAGAAGTCGATCCTATCAGACTCGCGCAGGAACCCATGGCAGGTGATCGCTCAATCACGTCACTCTTGTCCCTGGTCGCGGACAGTGAGGACCGGCACGTCGGAGGATCGCACAACCCGCTCAGTGACAGACCCGAGGAGATAGCGGTCCAGTCCCTGCCTCCCGTGTGTACTCATCACAATCACGTCAATGTCGTGTTGATTGGCATATTCGGTGATTCGCTCGGAGGCTGCCCCGTTGGTCACCGTCTCAGTACTCTCTAAGCCGGCGTCCTCAGCTTCCTGTGCCACTCGCTGGACTGCTTGTTTTCCGTCTGCTTGAATCGTGTTGATAATCTTGTCAGCCCCACCACTCATGGACGCGTATGGGCCCTCATCAACGACGAATAACGCGTGGATTCGAGCGTCCTCATTCTGCGCGAGATCGAGCGCGTGTTCTACCGCTGTTTTTGCGGCCGGTCCACCGTCGGTAGGAACTAACACATCGTCGTACATGATAGTTAATCACAAACCTCACCACAGTCATTTTCACTACCGATTATAAAATTTTGTGCTGAACGTTCATGATCCGATGACAGATGAAGATTCGATGCTACGGGTCTCTTCCGGTGTTGAGTCCCCGATCAACGAATGTCTCCCGAGGAGCACGATAGTCTGAACTCCGTCGATAGGTGAACGCTCCTGCGGTAACGCGGGGTGGAGCGTGGAGGTCGGGCCTCCCGCTCAGACCCACCCCTGTAGTGATTAACGAAACCTCTGGTCGAACCGAGACGGCACAGCTCAAGAGCGCGTCTCTCTTGTCTTTGCCACCGAGGACGCCCAATACTTCTGTGAACTACTAAACTGGGGGCTTCCGCTATCACGCTGTCAGTTCAGTAGTGACTGGACTACCGTGACAGCGGGTGAGGATTCGTCCACACCCTTTCAGTTTGGTTCCCACGCTCTCTGGTATCATCACTGACGAAAAGACATTGTAACGCCGAAAAGCCGGTACGTCCTGACGGAGATTTGAACTCCGGTCCCTGGCTCCGCAAGCCAAGAGGATAGTCCACTACCCTACCAGGACTCATCTCAACATATTTTAGAGCCACGTAAGACCGTTACGATACAAGCGGTAGGCCAGCAGATCAGTTCAAGACGGACACGACAGAGAGATCAGAACTCGCTTTGGAAATGTCGGTAGAGCCGCCGGCGAAGACCCTGAGACGTAACGCATACTGAGAAATCCCTCCCCGTGCACGAGTGAGTGGAGATCGCGGATGGAAGCCCACCACCTCACGAGAGGATCAGGCACTCGTGAAGTATCTCGCGGGCCAACTTCGAGACACTCGGCCTGTCATGCCTGTCGACACGACGGGCAACGCTCTCGTGTTGGCGGCCCTCGCGGGCTGTGAGCCGGGCAGAAGCGACGACACAATCAGATGAAAACGGGATTCACCTTCTTCAGTGCCGGCACGAGTCGCCGGCTAGAAACCACGGGATGACGCGACGAAAGGTGACCAAGGACAACGCTTATGCGCGACGTATCCGTGTGTTAGTGGTAGTATGGGAGTGATCAAGGACGTCTATGAGGATATCGAGACGGACGTCTCTTACGAGCGGTTCAAAGAGGCTGTCGAGGACAAAGTCGAGCAGATGGGTGGGCTCGCCGACGAGGAGACAGCGGCGATGCTTATCGAACACGAACTCGACGATCAGGAGGTCGACTCGATTGCCGACATCGCACCCGGAATGGATGAGGTGAAATTCCTCGGGAAGATTCTCTCGATCGGCGACATTCGAACGTTCGAACGTGACGATGACGAGGACGTTGACGGAAAAGTCTGCAATATCGACATCGCCGATGCCTCCGGGCAAGTACGAGCCGCACTCTGGGATAAAATGGCGGATTCTGCACCCGACGAACTCGCCGTTGGTGATGTCCTTCGCGTCAAGGGCCGTCCGAAAGAAGGGTACAGCGGGCTTGAAGTCAGCGTCGACAAGGCAGAACCCGAGCCGGACGCCGAGATAGAGGTTCAGATTCAGGACACCTACGATGTCGGCGACCTCTCGCTTGGCATATCTGACGTGAACCTGATGGCCACAGTGCTCGACACCGAACAGGTCAGAACCTTCGACCGGGACGACGGGAGTGAGGGTCGAGTGTCGAATCTCGTGGTTGGCGACGAAACGGGCCGCGTCCGAGTCACCCTCTGGGACGGGATGGCCGATCGCGCGACTGAACTCACCAGTGACGACTCGATTGAGGTGGTTGACGGGTACGTTCGTGAACGAGACGGCGATCTCGAACTTCACGTCGGCGAGCGAGGTGCTGTCGAAGAGATCGATACCGATATCGAATACGTCCCCGAAACTTCGGCTATCGAAACGCTGGAACTGGACGATATTGCCGATATCGGCGGTGGTGTTATCGAGACTGACCCGAAACGGACCTTCGACCGGGACGACGGCTCGACCGGGCAGGTGAGAAACGTCCGCATCAAAGACGACACTGGAGAGATCAGAGTCGCGCTATGGGGCGATAAAGCCGACCGGAATATTGAGTTGGCCAATAATGTCGTGGTGACTGATGCCGAGATTCAAGACGGCTTCCGGGACGACCTCGAAGCATCCGCTGGCTGGCGGTCGACGGTGAGCGTCGTCAGCGAACACGTCAGTTCTGATGCTGGCGCTGGCTCTGGCTCTGGTATTGACTCTGGTCCCAGCTCAGAGACAGACTCCGGGGGTGACACAGATACCTCAGCCGAGAGAGGACTCGGTGCATTCGGTGGAGATGCCGGAGATGACGACGGGCCATCTTCCGGTACGAAAGACCGCCCTGAAACCGAGACAACCGGTAGCGTCGGGTCCTCGGCTCCCACCCAATCTGGATCTGCTTCCGGGTCGACAACAGAATCTGGAGGGACCACGAGCGGTGGAAGAGCAGCCGCGACAGCCTCAGCCGAGACGGCTGGAGAGAAGGAGTTCACCGGGACGGTCGTACAGGCGGGTGATCCGGTCGTCCTCGATGACGGCACGCAGACGAAAAGCGTGAATACGGAGGCAACACTCCGGTTGGGCGAAGAGGTGACCGTTCGCGGAACCGAACACGATGGTCGGATCGACGCTGACGAAGTGTTCTGAGTGGTGGCCACTCAATTGTGCGGTCGTCGATCGCCGCAGTGGCTGAATCGAGGCTACGTCACTCCAATAAAAAATGTTATACGACGCACAAACGCTTTACTGTGTATGAGTGTCGAGCTGCCGTTCGCCCCCGTCGATACAATCATTCGACGGAATGCAGGCAATCTACGGGTGAGCGCTGACGCCGCCGAGGAGCTGGCACGACGGATCCAAAATCACGGGGCAGAACTCACGATCGACGCTGCCGAGCGCGCAACTGCGGACGGTCGCAAGACCCTGATGGCAGACGATTTTGGCGTCGAACAGGTGGTTGACCGTGAGGAACTGACGCTGCCGATCGCCCCAGTCGACCGGATCGCACGACTTCAGATCGACGACCAGTATCGCGTCGGTATGAGTGCTCGGATCGCATTGGCTGATATCCTCGAAGAATACGCCGATACCGTCGCCGCTGCTGCCGTGACGCTGGCCAGACACGCCGAGCGACGGACGATTCAAGAGGAGGATATCGAGACGTACTTTCATCTGTTTCAGTAATGCAGTTTGGCTACACCAAACAGTGTCTCGGCCACGATACCGGCCAGCGCCATCCGGAGACTGCTGACCGACTCCACACAATTCGGCAAGGTCTCCAGCGGCACCACAGCGTCGTGTACCGCGACCCAGAGCCGTCGACGCTGGAGTCGGTCGGCCGGATTCACGATCCCAGGTACGTGCAGAACCTGAAGTCGTTCTGCGAGAATGGCGGTGGTGACTGGGACGCCGATACCGTCGCCAGCGAGGCAACATGGGGGGCTGCACTTGCCTCAAGTGGGCTGGCCGAGTGGGCTGCCCTGACTGCTCTCGGGGGAGCCGATGGCCGAGACACCCCTTTCGCACTGGGGCGGCCACCGGGCCATCACGCCGTCTCCGACAACGCTATGGGATTTTGCTTTTTCAATAACGCCGCCGTCGCCGCTCAGTCGGCACTTGACCAGGCGGCTGATCGGGTGGCGATCTTCGACTGGGACGTCCACCACGGAAACGGCACGCAAGATCTCTTCTTCGACCGGGGGGATGTCTTCTACGCATCAATCCACGAAACCGGGCTGTATCCTGGGACAGGCGCCCGCTCTGAGACGGGTCGAGACGCCGGCGAGGGAACGACGCTGAACGTCCCACTCCCGGCCGGCGCAGACGATCCCGAGTTCCTCCATGCCGTGGAGACAGTGATTGTCCCGGCGTTAGTTCAGTTTGATCCCGATCTACTCATCGTCTCCGCAGGCTTCGACGCACACCGCGACGATCCCATCTCGCGAATGCGTCTGTCCACAGAGGGATACGCCGTGATGACCGACCAGCTCCGGCGGCTCGACGTTCCGACGGGCTACATCCTGGAAGGAGGTTACGGCCTTGACACGCTTGCGGAGGGTGTAGAGATCGTCCACGAAACTTTTGACGGCCGCGATCCAGTCGCCCCAGATGGTGACCCCGATGAAGATATCGTAGAACTTAGTGATACACTCCGCGACGAATTTGACCTCGGGTAACGGGTGCTCACGTGTCTCGGGAGTCCCCTCGAGGGGATGACACACAATCCACGGATCGGGGGATTTCGTCTGACTTGATTCGGGGCGATTCGATGTGGCGAGATTCGATGACCGTGACTGTCTGCGAGGACATATCAGGGGAATCTCGGCTCGAAATACTCGCGGAACTCGGCTCCGAACTCAGTCGCCAACTCGGCGACCGCTGTTTCGACGATCACCTCACGATTGTCAAGTGCGTCCACCAGACCTGCGCCGAGGCTCACGTCTAACAGATCGTCGCTCTCAAGAAATGACGCGGCATCTGTGAATTTCCGGGGTCGTTCGACGACGTAGCGGTCGTCATCGATGAGTGGGCCGTATGCGCCTCCAGGTCCGGGCTCGTCTGAAGTATCTGTCGGGGCCTCCTCGGCGTACGTCTGGTAAAATTCCTGGGCGTGATTCCGGACGCTCACCGGCGGGCCTTCGTGATACGCGATTGCTGGGCGACTCGCAACGCTCAGTTCGAAAAACAGTACCGCCTGATCACCTGCCATCGCCCGCGACCGAACCACGTCGAATCCGCGGGCTTCAAGCCCGTCACGGACACCCGACAGCGACTTCCGGAGTTGCGGCCACAACTGGTCAGAAACGAGATCCGGCGAATCAAACTGAACGGCAATAGGGGTCGTCCCCCGCCGGCGTATGTGGTCAGTAACCGCCTCAGGGCTGAGCGGATCTCGGGACGGCGGAAAGAAGCGTTCTACTTCGGGTGTCTCCAGAAAGGCTCGGGCGTGATGTTGGAGTCGAGCGACGTTTTCGGTGGCACAAACGGCCGCCACGTTCCGTTCGGGATCGGTCGGATCAATCAACACCAACGGCTCATCGAATGACATGTTACCGTGGCCCTCAGGGTCGAGTCTCACCGGCGGTGTCCAGTCTGTCGCCGCCTCCAACAGCGGGACAAACCCACCGTGGGCTATCGTGAGCAGTTCCGTCAGATATCCCGAGTATCCTCGGGTCTTGAGATCGCTCCCATAACTCCCGATCCCAGTGAGAAACTGCTTAAGAAGGCGCACGTCAGTCGCCAAGTCGTCATCGAGACGGTTTCGAATGTAGGTGTTGTGAAACGGTGTTCGATCGACCGATGACTGAATGTCCGTTGCCGTTGCAACATCGAAACAAGGGACCAGATCGACGTCGAATCCATCGTAACTGCCGGTCACGTACGGGTGTTCAGCGTACTCTTCGCGTCCGTCAGTGAGTACCGCATGGCCCACCTCAAGTCCGTACTGCTCAAGGGCTTGTGAGCCCAGTTCGGAAGGGAATCGCACGAAGAGGTCGATATCACGGTCGCCAGCCAACCACGTCCCCCGAGCGGTCGATCCGACACGAAGAACCTCAGCATCCACTGGAAGGTTTTCAATTGCGTCTCGTGCGCGATCCGTGAGATCGCTCGCAGCCGCCTCTAATTGTTCGCGTTCGGCAGAATCGGGGGAAACCCGCTCGCGAACAGCCCGCAAAACTGACGACAGCTCACTCATACTATGGAAATTTCGACCGTTCGGAGGAAAACGTATCGGTCCCCTCGCTATTGATGTGTGTGTTCTGTCGCCACAGTCGCCGCTTTAGCTGAATTGAGGTCGCTAAGCCCCCTTCCTCAGCGAGCGGCCGTGAGTAGGGAGGGGATACAGCGCCCGCACGAGTTACTTGCACGTTCTCGGCCACGCTTACTACCCCTGCAG
>JAQCMZ010000082.1 GCA_028274825.1 Haloferacaceae archaeon | reverse complement strand
GACAACTGGCGGTTCGAGTGTCCGCCCACACTGGAAACAGAGTGTGGCCCGATGTGGGAATCACACACCAACCACCGGGCAAATACTCGCAGAGAAAGTCACTCCGAGTCCGTCGAAGTCTGTTGGACTCCCTGTGGCCAACACAACACCGGGAATCCGAACACGACAGACGAGAGGAGTCCCGGGGTGGCCACTCCCAGGAGACTGCCCATCGACCGGTCACTCACCGATTCCAACGGTGTGTTGGCTTGGGAGTCTGCAACCCTGCCACTCCCAACCCAGCGGTGCGGTGGGATTCGGCCGCGTGAACGCGGAGGAGGATGTCAACCAGCGAATCGCTCTGATTCTCGGCAAGACATCTGCTTGGAAGCGCTGGTGACGGGCCGGAAGCGGCCTGAGGCTGTCCGCTTGGAGCCCGACAGAGGCAAATCCGCTGTCGAACTCACCCAAGCGCCGGCGGACAACTCCTCGACAATTTCCGGTCTTTTCCACCGGAATCGATGCAACCGCACTCGATTGTAATATCAGTGACTCCCGTTGGGATTGCTGAACGCTGAGGATGCAGCGTCTCTCAGTCACGCCCTGAGGTGGCCACGAGAACCTGTTCGATCATCCGATCGAGTGACAGATCGCGACACCCACTCGCGGCAAAAGTCGATTGCCGAAACCGGGGGCTTTGTGGCCTCGATTGGTGTTCAATTCGGACGCACAGTGTGTGCTCTCAGACGTATTTGAACCACTCGTCGTGGTCGTCAGTACGTCGATCAATAATCTCGAAAAAGCGATCCTGAAGTGCTTCAGCGACCGGCCCCCGAGTACCGGCACCGATCTCGATGTCGTCGACAGAGCGGATCGGGGTGACCTCGGCTGCGGTCCCGGTGAAGAACAACTCGTCAGCGGTGTACAATTGCCCGCGGGCGAGAGATGCGTTGTCATGAACAGTATAGCCCATCTCCCGGGCAAGTTCGATGACGGTATCGCGGGTGATTCCCTCGAGGATCCCCTGTGCAGGCCCAGTCGTGTAAATCTCGCCGTCGTCGACGAGGAAGATGTTCTCGCCGGGACCCTCTGCCACGTTCCCCTGCCCGTTGAGGACGATTGCTTCCACGTAGCCGTTGCCGCGGGCCTCCTCTCCAGCGAGCATCGAATTTACGTACGTTCCCGTGGTTTTGACATTGGTTGGAATCATCGTGGAGTTGTACTTTCGCCACGAGGACACCATCACGTCGACGCCATTTGTCAGCGCATCTTCTCCAAGGTACGTTCCCCACGGCCAGGCGGCGATTGCGACATCGGTCGGTGTATCACCAGGAGACACCCCCAGTTCGTGATATCCGTAATAGACAATCGGTCGGATGTAACAACTCTCGAGTTCCTCGCGTCTGAGCAACTCCATAGTCGCGTCTGTCAGTTCTTCACGAGTGAAGTCGATGTTGTGATCGTACACCTTCGCGGAGTCATACAGCCGGTCGAGATGTTCCTCCCACCGGAACACCGCTGGACCCTGTTCCGTGTCGTAGCACCGAACCCCTTCGAACACACCGGTCCCATAGTGGAGTGAATGTGTCAACACGTGAGTCGTCGCGTTCTCCCAATCGACGAATTCTCCATCCTGCCAAATAGTATTGACATCCATATCCTCAAAACTCATACTCACAAACACGACTGGTAGCAGGATAAAACTATCAGGTCCATGATGGTGTGCTCACCTCAGTAAAGCCTGCATGATAGCAACACCATCTCGTCTCGGACGGCATCCCCCGCGATGTCTGTCTGCAAAGCGAACACCGGTATCGCTACACTGGCCGCTACTCCGGACGTAGCGCCTCAACGACCATCTCGCCCTCAAGATAAACGAGGCCATGTTGCTCTGCGTACGAACGGGCATCAGACGGTGATAGCGCCTCACCGGTATCGTCGTCGAGCATCTCACACACGACGACTGCTGGTCGTAGGTCGGCCGCCTCTGCGAGTGTCAGTCCAAGTTCGGTATGACCTGCCCGGTTTGTCAGCAATTCGGGCGCACCGCGCAGAATATGAACGTGGCCGGGACTCCGAAACTCCGTCGCGAAGTCTCCAGTGTCATAACTTGGGTCATCGTCAGCAGACTGTGCTGCTTCTGCGAGTTCGACGATTGTCCGAGTGCGATCACGGTCGGTGATTCCAGTGTACGTCTCCCGGTGGTTGACGGGGAGTGAAAACGCCGATCGGTCATCGTACGACGGGTGATCGTCGGTGGTAGGATGATCGAGTTCTGTCGAAAGGAACGGCAGTTCGAACGCATCTGCGATCCTATCGGGCACAGCCACACAGATGAGTCCACCAGCATCATTACGCAGGCGAGCTACCATTTTCGGGCCGACTGCAGCGGCCGGATACACGATGTCGGTCTCACCCTCCCGGTCCGCGAAATCGTGTACGAGTACCGGTTCACCGTCCTGGAACGCGGTGAGGGCCTGTGCGAGTTCTGGCCTCTCGACAGTGCCAGTTTCAGCCACTCGCTTTTCACCGGGCACATTCGTCTGAGTGCCCGCTTTCTCAGTCTGGTCAGCGTCTGTCTGATCGGTGTCGGTGTACATCAGTTATTCCCCGCTGTCTGTGTGTGCTCTTCGACGCCAGGACCGGCTGCACCAAACCGAACGTCGATTTGCTGGTCATCTTCGAGACCCAGAACATCCCGGAGTCGATCGGGGGCGATAAGCTCCATCTGTGACTGATCGTGATGGGTTCGCTTCGGGATGATTGCGTGGGCTGTCTGGTAGCTTTTGTCCCCAGTGACGATCCTCACCGGGTAGCAGGTCGCAGGGCCGAAGGTTCGATCGTCGTCTTCCCAGCCGTCAATCGCCACTGCATCGAGCGCCGCGAGCGTCCCACGTAATCGTGTGCTTTCTGAGTCGAGCTCGACATTGAGTGTCCCGGGAAACGGCTCGTATCCCAGCCGCTCGCGGAACTGTCGCATATACCCCGATAGTGTGATATAATGGCGTCCCTCTCCCATCCCACTGGTCACTCGACCGGTGAGCGCTACGCCCGGTTCTCCCTCGAAGAGCTGTTGATAGTCGGCGTACTCGGCCCGTAGGGTTTTTTCTCCGTTGTTCGTGATCTCGACCCACTGACCGTCATTAACGGTGTCCCGCTCGATCATCTTGGTTTCCTCGAGCCGTTGGAGTCGGCGAGAGGCAGTCTGTGTCGACGCGTCGAGGCGGTCGGCCAACCCCGCGCACGACACCTTTGCTTCGCCAGCCAAGCCCCCTTCCAGCGCGATAAGTTTTAGTGCCGCGAGTCTGTCGGGCGCGACAGATGGCGCCGGCTTCGATTCTGACATAAGTCAATATAATGTATCGCTGGCTAAAACCCTATCGGACCTGAGATGGATAACAGAAATGTGAAGCAACGCGGCGAAAGCACGGTATCTATTCACTGATTCTCAGATCAGCTATGAGAAGGCTACGATACCGATGTATCGGCCCCGGAGACACTGCATGGTCACTCCCAGGTTCCTCGCCGTTCATGAGTGGCAGGAAGCCCCCCCAATCGGTGTTGGATTCGTCATCACTCGCGCTGAGACTCCGGTGAATGGTTACAGTGGTTCGAGGCGAAAGCCCACGGCTTCGTGGGATGAAGCCGACACCGGAGAACCACACACGCTATTCCTGCACGCTGTTATCCGTTCCAGTCACGTGAAAAGAGTCCGTGTATTCGGACAGACATGCGATGTGCTGCTGCGGGGACCCTGTTCACGCTCGAGATGGCCACGAGCGGGTTGCGACTACTCACACACCACCGCCGACCAGCAGCACACACTGTCGCCCCGAGTGACTCCCCTGTGGCGGGTGCACACTGGGAGTCAGGCTGATGAGCCTGCTGTCTGGACGCTCGTGAGTGCCACGCTCACGGTCACGCTCACGCTCACGCTCTCGGTTTCGGTCTCGCAGAGAGCGGGCAACAGCGAGCGGATACCCAACCCACCGCACCCTCCTCTGAGAGGGCCGAAACTGCCTCAGCAAATCCGCACGGTCACAGCCGCAGTTGTCGGCTGGATAACTGGCGGAGGAATCCCACGGCTGTAGTGACTAAGAGAAGTTTTGAATATACTTCCCGTACTATTTACTATAATCGAGACTCGTCTACTTCCTCGGCACGTTTAGCAAGTAGATGAATCAGCTCCAGTATGGTGATTTTCTCCTCCTGTAGGAGAGTTGTATCGACGGCATACTCGATTGCTGCAGCGTCGCTGGAGCACTCGTGATCTGCCATGATTCGTGTGAGCGTTGTCGCCAAGCTATCGCTAATTGTGACGGGTGTATAG
>JAQCMZ010000056.1 GCA_028274825.1 Haloferacaceae archaeon | reverse complement strand
TAACGAGTATGGGTTCTGTAACGCCTCTCTCGCGCGCGGCTCGGTCGACGCGGCCTCAAACAATGCGGCCGCACTCGCCAGTGTCCCACCGCTGAAACTCCCGTTTCCCTCTTCGAGATAGATCTGAACCAGATCACACGGATGCCCGTACTCGCGGATGGCGTGCGACTGCACGAGTAAGGTCCCCAAGTCTGCCGGGATAGAGTCGAACCCACAGCTGTGAATAATCCGGGCGCCAGCGTCGAGTGCCTGCTCGTGGAAGCGGTCAATGGTCTCACGCACCCAATTGATTTCGCCGGTGAGATCACAGTAATCTGTCCCCGCCTCCACGCACGCCTCGACTAACGGTGTTCCGTACTCTGTATACGGCCCGACGGTCGAACAGATAACCTGCGTATCCCGGACGATACGCTGGAGACTCGCAGGGTCAGTCGCGTCGCCGATAACAATCGGGACCTCCTCCCACGGGCCATCTCCCGCGGTGGCGTCAGTCTCGACGTCACGGAGGCGGTCTTGGTTTCGCCCACCGAGACACAGCGAGAGTTGATCGGGCGAATACTGTTCAGTGAGGTACTCAGCAACCAGCCGCCCGGCAACTCCGGTTGCCCCCCACACGACGAGATCATACTGACGATTCGTGATTGACACAGAGTATACGTGATTAACCGCTCGCCGGTTCAATGGTTTGTGGTGTCTGCTCTCGTCGCCCTGGGATACTGGAAATTGCGTGTCTCACCGCTCAATTCCGGCTGTGAGTCTATGTGTCGGATCACCCCGGTGAATTTGCTGTGTGGAGTTGCCCTCGTCAGACGGGGGGATTCCCTGCGACCGCCCCAGCATCAGGCACCTGGTCGTGTGTGTGGTGGTAAAAGTGGACGTACGCCTCCCCGTCCTGGGAGACAGGGTTGAAACAGACGCGGTGGAAACGCGGATTCTGGAAGAGATTCACCATGAGCCCCTCTCGATGGACAGAGTAAGACTCGTATTTGCATCCGCACGCTGGGCACCCATCCTCACTGGGGTCGTCGGACTCAGACATATCAGCATAGTTGTGTTGAGTTTTCTAAATAATTGTGGTGACTCAGCCGAGAGTCCAGAGACAGTCGTCCAGCGCCGTACTCAGGAACGTTGATTGGAGAGGTGCATCAGACCCCACGAGAGCAGGCCAAACAGGCGGCTGCGAGGGCACAGTCCGTGAGACGGATCGGGAAACGCCTCCCCACACTCATCGTGACCGTCTATTGGATTACTCAATACAGCCGAGGTACCCTTGCTCAAGGAAGCGAAACGAAGCGGATCGACATGAAGCGAGCAAGTGAGGTGGGGGTAGCTCAGCCTCGTTGTGAAACGCTCTTGAGAGTCTCGTGCTCGGACACATGAGTTTCCGCAGTCAGCTACCCACGGCGGAAGCCGTTTGCTTTTTCGGTATTCATTAGACGTTCTAGTGGAAACATCACTGTCTCACAGCGGGAGATATCCGAGACCGAAACCTATTGACGCCCACACGGCGTTAATACAGTAGTTCCGTGACAGAAGACGCCGGCCCGACACCGCCGTCCGATCGGATCGTCAGTCTCGACGCATTACGAGGAGTCGCTCTCCTCGGGATTCTCGTCATCAACGTACGTGTGTTCTCGATGCCCCAGGCAACGCTGTTGAATCCGACAGTGTACGGTGACTTGTCGGGGGCCAACTACTGGACGTGGCTCCTCGGACACGTGTTTGCCAAATCAAAGTTCATCACAATATTCTCGGCGCTGTTTGGAGCCGGGGTGTTGCTGTTTATTGATACCAAACGGCAGAAGGGGCAACCAGCAGTTCGTCTCCAGATTCGCCGGACCGTGATACTACTCGTTATCGGGCTGTTACACGCCTATCTTCTCTGGTACGGTGACATACTCGTCACATACGGGCTAATCGGGCTCTTTCTCATCACTGTTCGCCGCCTTGAGGCACGGAAATTGGCCGGACTTGCCGGCGTGTTCTTGTGTTTCGTTCCTGTGGTCGAGTTATCAACGGCGCTAACTATCGGCGGCGATGCCGTCGCAGGGCAGTGGGCTCCTGGTGAGATGGTGCTCCAGCAGGAGATTGCCACCTATCGAGGCGGCTGGGTGGAGCAGATGAGCCATCGAGTCCCAACCTCAATACGGCGGCAAACCGCGTCGTTCATCGGAGCGACGTTCTGGCGAGTCGGCGGCGTCATGCTGCTGGGAATGGCCCTGTATCGGTGGGGAGTGCTGACAGGCGAGCGGTCTGCACAGCTGTATCGACGGCTGGTCGTGGGTGGGATCGTGGGCGTCGGGATTGTCGCCGCTGGTGTCGTCTACATTGAGGCGAACAACTGGAGTGCCGACGCAGCGCTGTTCTGGCGCCAGTTCAACTACTGGGGGAGTCTGCTGGTGGCTGGTGGATATGTGGGGCTCGTCACACTCTACGCCCGTCGCCGGAGTAACGGGCCAATCACACGAGCGTTTGCCGCTGTCGGCCGCACAGCCTTCACCAACTACCTCCTTCAGACGGTGGTGGCGACGACGGTGTTTTACGGGCACGGATTGGGCCTGTTCGGCTCTGTGAGCCGCGTAGAGGCGCTGGGATTCGTCGCTGCCGTCTGGATCGTTCAGATCCTGCTGTCGGTGGTATGGCTGCGTGCGTTCCGATTCGGCCCTGTCGAGTGGCTCTGGCGGACACTGACGTATGGCCACCGAC
Organism: Haloferacaceae archaeon; assembly: GCA_028274825.1. GTDB lineage: Archaea > Halobacteriota > Halobacteria > Halobacteriales > Haloferacaceae > J07HR59. The sequence goes on along the minus strand of JAQCMZ010000056.1, from coordinate 2,913 downwards.
AGCCGTTGCGGGCCTGACTCCCGTCCTGTCGCATCCTGTCTTATCCCGTCCTATCGTGTCCCGTCTCACGACCCGCTGCATGAGTGAGCGCTTGCACACGTCGATGCGGGGGGCGATACCGGAGATGTCGGCGGGTTTTCTTCTCAGGTGATAGGGGATTCACCGTCGGATTCGAGGGTGTATAAGCACAGACAGGACGGTCCGTTCTAAGATGACCGGGGTGTTCAAGTGACGAGCGATCAAAATATCTATGCATGTCCGAGGGGGCCGAGATTAGACAATTAGACGAAGACACCGTCCAGCGGATTGCTGCCGGCGAGGTCGTTGAGCGGCCCGCTTCGGTCGTCAAAGAACTCGTCGAGAACAGCCTCGATGCAGGGGCATCTCGAGTCGAAGTAGAGGTCGAGCGGGGTGGGATTGACGGGATTCGGGTTCGTGACGATGGGGCAGGCATCAGTGCGGAGTCGCTCCAGTTAGCCGTCGAAGAGCACACCACGTCCAAAATCGACGATATCGACGATCTGGAAGCTGGCGTTGGGACACTGGGATTTCGCGGAGAGGCACTCCACACGATTGGCGCCGTCGCTCGGCTCACACTGCGGTCGAACCCCAAAAACGTGAGCGGTCCCGGCCACGAAGTCATCGTCGAAGGCGGCGAGACTGGCGAGATTAACCCCGTCGGCTGCCCGACGGGAACGACTGTCGAGGTGGACAACCTGTTTTACAACACACCCGCCCGGCGAAAATTCCTGAAGACTGACGCAACAGAGTTCGATCAAGTCAACACGGTCGTCACGCAGTACGCACTCGCAAACCCGGAGGTGGCCGTGTCGCTCACTCACGGTGGCCGCGAGACGTTCGCCACCGAGGGGACGGGAGATCTCCGGTCTGCCGTGCTGGCAGTGTACGGTCGAGAGGTCGCAGAGGCGATGATCGAGGTTGAGACAGAGCCCGAGGGTCCAGTCGATCAGGTTCGAGGGGTAATATCACACCCAGAAACGACCCGCGCAGGCAGAGAGTATCTCGCGACATTCGTGAACGACCGGTACGTCACCGCTTCGGTCCTCAGAGAGGCCGTCGTCGACGCGTACGGGAGCCAACTAGCCGCCGACCGGTATCCGTTCGCGGTTCTGTTTGTCGATGTCCCGGCCGAGGGGGTCGATGTCAACGTGCATCCGCGCAAGATGAAAGTGAGATTCGGCGCGGAATCGGAAGTTCAGACGGCCGTTCAGAGTGCAGTCAGTGACACACTGTTAGATCACGGAGTCATCCGGTCGACAGCACCGAGAGGGCGTTCGGCACCCGATCAGGTCGATGTCTCACCGGGAGATTCTGACCCATCATCAGCACAGAGATCCACTCCCGGAAAAACCACCGAGCAAAGTACTGACGCGCATGAAGAGACTGGTACCCGCGCACGAGACGCGGACTCATCGGCCGCCGAAACCGGCACGATTACCGAAGCGGGGGCAACAGAGACACAGACAGACACAGACGCAGACGCAGACGCAGACGCACACGCACGCGCCGACACAGCGGATCACGGTACAGACGGGCAAGACAGCGAACGAGAGAGTCCTGAACGTGAGGTGTCGGACATAGATCCGACAGCTACCGGTGTCGAAACGGTCGACCCGGAAGACGAACACGCGTGGTCGGTCGACGGGATCGGCGGAGGCGATCCTAACGCACCGGCTACGCAGAACGCAGACGCAACAGACGATAGTTCAGCAGCCACAGATACCGGGTCGCTCAGTTCGGCCGACGAGCCGGAGCCGCCAGAATCGATACAAGAGAACGTAGACAGTTCGACCTCCGGGCCGGGGTTCGAACAGGCCTCCTCGTTGAGCGAGGACGTGGACGTGATTTCCAGTCCCGATATCGAGTCGGACGCCCCCACCGACCGGGGCGAAGAGGGACCTGAGTCGCAGACAGCGACAACTAGAGTACAGACTGCGACCGACCAAGGAACACTCGCTGGCGGGTTCACGGCGTCCGAGCGTGACTTCGACCGACTCCCATCACTGCGTGTGCTAGGGCAGTTACACGACACGTACATCATCGCAGAGGCGCCCAGCGGACTTGTTTTGATCGACCAGCACGCGGCTGACGAGCGTGTCGCCTACGAACGACTCAGCGAGCAGTTTGCCGACGGAACCACCACACAAACACTCGCAGGGCCAATCGAGATTGAGCTCACGGCTCGTGAAGCAGCGCTGTTCGATGAGTATATCGAGGCACTCGAGCGTCTGGGATTTCAGGCTACCCGTGCTGGTGACCGGAGAGTGGAGGTATCGGCCGTCCCGGCCGTCTTCGACACCACTCTCGACCCCGAACTCCTCCGAGACGCGCTATCCGCATTCGTCCGGGACGGGGATGATGCCCCCCAGACTGTCGAAGCCGCCGCTGACGAGTTACTCTCGGATCTGGCCTGTTACCCGGCAATCACCGGTAACACTTCGCTTACCGAGGGATCTGTTGTCGAACTGTTGGAGACACTCGACAGTTGTGAGAATCCGTACGCATGTCCGCACGGCCGTCCGGTTGTTATCGAATTCGACCAGGACGAACTCGAAACCCGGTTTGAACGCGATTATCCGGGACACGCTGGCCGCCGCCGATAATCGCCAGTCGGGACTCTCAGGACCGGAGCGGCGAGTAATGCGGACAGTAGCAGTTTGGATTCACAGGAAAACCAGGAGGACGCCCGCGGCTTCAGCCGTGTAACTGACACTCGTGAATCCCGGTAGTTCACGCCTATCTGTTGCTATGAGAGTGAGTACATCACAACTGTGATGACTCGAATGAGTCCCGCGTGGATTTCCAGATTCCTCTGGAGGAATACGGCTAGACAGGTGGAATATGCGGTGTTCTGAGCTAAAGCGGTAAACCGACGAAGACTTACCCACGTCC
>JAQCMZ010000050.1 GCA_028274825.1 Haloferacaceae archaeon | reverse complement strand
ACCAGTATTGCGCTGGGGATCATCGCCGAACCCGGACTCACAGCCCTGTTTGAACCGCTGTTCGAGAACACGACCCTCGCATCGATCGGGGCTGGTTCGCTCCTCAGGGAGGGCTGGGATGAGAACGTTTCGGCAGGCGAGGAGTGCATTGTCCGTAAGTAACCCCAACGATGGAGGCGCATCAACGATGATATAGGCGTATTCGGCGTCCAGCTCGTCTAAGGCCATCCATAGCCGTTCACGCCCACGCATCGCCGTTTGCAGTTCGGACTCAGCATTAAACATATCAACGTGAGAGGGGAGAACATCGAATTCTTCGTCCGAGCGTATCACCGCATCAATATTCTGTTGCTCGTCCAAATCTATGAGGAGATCATACAGGGAGAGTTCGTCGTCAGTGTAAGCTTCGTCGAGATCAAGTCCGATCGTTCCATTTCCCTGCGCATCAAGATCAACAAATAGAACCTCATGCCCGCGGTCGGCAAGGGCTCCAGCAACATTGATTGCGGTCGTCGTCTTCCCAACACCGCCTTTCTCATTTGCCACAGTCAGCCGATAGGCCATATCTGTTGTATTCTCTGTCCTGCTACAGTTCTTCTTTCATATCGTTACGGCGATATCGTTCAAGGAGTTCGTAGCCCGTAACCTCCCCTGCCGCATCAAGCATGATTTCGTAGCGGCCAATGATATCTTGCGTATCAGGGACAGCACTCCGTTCAACGACTTCGACGACCGTCCGCCAGCCGTCGCCATCCGCTGTCTCCGCTTTGATAATCCCCTCGAATTGGTGGTCTAACAGCTCTTCCGCTGCCTCCTCCGCTCGTTGTTGAGCATTAACGAGAGTGAGTGTCTCACTCGACGATGATGAGATATCTTCGTCGCCCGGCGTATCTTGGTTGGTGCCGCCGTCGTCGGCGTCTGCTGGTGCTTTCTCTCTGTCGGGAGAGGACGGTGGCTCGGTGCTTTCGCTCTCGTTGTCGTGACCTGATTGGTCGTTTGCTGGGTCTGCCATGCTTCTCTCTGGGGAGCCGAGTCTTAAGAAGGACTGGCTCCCATCTCGTCAAGCGTAGCCTCGATGTCAGTTCGTAACTCGTGGACATCACTTCGTTGGGCGACTTTTGAGGCCAGTACGTCCGTGCAGATGTCGGCTAAGGTCGCCTGGTCAAGTGTGTCAACGGTAGCCGCCCCTTCAGCAGCCATGATTGCGGCCCGCGTGCCGACAGTGATATCAAGCTCCTCGCGCAGTTCGCGCATAACTCGCACGATCTGTTCGATCTCCGCACTGCCAGGTTCCTCCACATGGGCCTGAACGATCTCGATCTCCGTGTCGAGGTCGTAGAAATCCATGTAGATGCCGATGAGGCGGTCAAGCAGAGCGTCTTGCGGCTCGTGGACACCAGCATACTCGACAGAGTTCGAGGTCAAGATTGCTCGAAACTCGGGATGGACATCGACGTAGCGCGATTCGCCGCGTTTCCCTGGCAATTCAAGCACACCTTCCTCGAAGACCGACAATAGCACGTTGTTCGCTACCGGCTTGGTGCGGGAGAACTCGTTGTAGACGAGCGTCGCGCCTTCTTGCACGGCGAGTGTCAGCGGATTGTCTACCCATCGATCCCGGATGATATCCTTGCTCTTGACGACGTTGTGGATGAACTGGTCTCGTTCCGAGATCCGCTCCTTTTCGGCGTATTCGCCGACGAGGTCGCTCGTCGTGAGCTCGGCGTCGCCATTGATCCAGACCACGGGCCGGTCGCGCTCCCGTGCGACGTGCATCGCCAGCGAGGTCTTTCCGCTACCGGTGGGGCCAATCACGTGGACAGGCCGCCCAACATCGAGCCACCGTTCCATCCGCGTTTGCACTTGGTTGACTGCCTCCGTCTCGATGAACGGCTGTTCCTCAGGGGTGAAACCCCCCTCACGGTCAGTCGGTGGCTCTCGACTACGACCGTCATGTTGCTTTTCGAGTCGTTCGAGTTCCTTATCCTCCCGATGCTGCGTTTGCTGCTGTTGCTTCTCCTCGTGTGAGGAGCGAATCTGGGAGCCGCGGACTTTGCGTTTCCGGGATCCGTCTGTCATGCTTGATCATCCGGCCGAAGCGGGACATCCTCGCCAAATTCGTCGCGGTAATCCTGAATGGTCATATCGTGCGTCTGGAGATGGGGTTCCGTGATCGCCTGGTAGTATTCGCCACAGACCCGGCACTCAACCATGTCTTCCGGCGCTTCCTCCTCTGTTTCTGTCTCTTCCGCTTCGTCTGCGGCGTCGATAGGACTGTCTTCTACTTCCGGAGACGCCGTTTCAACTTCGACTGACTCTGTCTCTTTGGCGTCGGTACCGGCGGATTCTCCGTCAACTTCCTCCGGTGAGATTTCTGTTTCGGTTTCTACGTCCGCCTCAGTCTCCACAGATTCGGCTTCCGCTTCGGCGGCGACTGGCTCTGTCTCGATCTCGTGGCCGTAGAAGTCACGGGCAAAGGCAGCAAAGGCCTCTTCAGTCGTTTCAAATTCCCCTCGAAAATCATCGATCTCTTGTTGGAAGTCAGCGATTGCCTCGATAAGTGCTTCTACCTCCTCGCCATGGAACTTCTCTCGGTACTCCCCGAAGGCGTCGGCGGTAGCGTCGAAGCTGTTGCGTTGGTCCGCGACAGCCGCGTGGAACTGGTCGATTCCGGCATCGAAGTCACGAGCGTAGTCGTCAAATGCGTCTTGCACCGCGATGAATGCCCTCCGCAGATCGTCAAATGCCGCGACCATGTCCGAAACGTCACGGAGAGCAGCGACATCGGTTGCAAAATCGTCTGCATACGCGTCGAAGGCTTCGTTAGTCGTGTTCATCTCCGTTCGGAGCACATCAATTGCGGCCAGGAGATCACCGATATTTTGTTTGTCTGCGACATCTGTAGCGAAGATATCAGCGTACGCATTGAATACATCTTGGGCCTCACGGAGTACGTCCCGTTGAGCGGTAATGTCGGCACGGAGGTGGTCCACCTCAGCGGCGAACTCGTTACCATATGTGTGAAATGCATCTGACGTGCTGGTCATCTCCGCCTGGAAGTCGCCGATTGAATCAACGAGGTCATTGGCCTCGTTTTGTTTTGCCGCGACATCGGCAGCAAACTCATCAGCGTATGATTCGAACTGGTGTTGTGCCTCCGCGAATTCCTCGCGGGCCGTGCTTATTTCGTCGCTTTTTTTTGTAACGCTCATAGGGTTGGTGTGGATCTCAAAAAGGGGGGGGGTGTGGTAATAGTTTGTAA
>JAQCMZ010000047.1 GCA_028274825.1 Haloferacaceae archaeon | reverse complement strand
ACATGTACATCACCCTCGCGGTCGATGATGTCGAATTCGCCCGGTTCGCGAACAGACTTCGGGTGGGGGGGATCATTACACAGTGCTCTCAAGAGGACCAACTCGACCGCCATCACACGATCAACGTCGAACCGCAAGACGAGGTCACTATCGAAAAGCGATTCAAACCCGACCAATTAGACCGGATCGAACAGGCAGAAGATGCCGCGGAGAACCCTGACGTGGCAATTGCGACCGTCGAAGAAGGCGAAGCATACGTTCACACTGTCGAACAGTATGGCACTGAAGAGTACGCCTCTGTCACCCGTCCCACGGGGAAAGGAGAGTTCGCGCGGCCACGAGAGGAGTTGTTCGCAGAGCTGGGAGAGGCACTGATCCATCTGGAACCTGATGCGATCATCTTGGCGGGGCCTGGATTCACGAAAGCCGACGCTCGTGAGTACATCGAAGACGAGCACAACGAGCTGAGCGATCGAATCACTACCGTTGATACCTCCAGTGCGGGAGATCGTGGCGTCCATGAAGTGCTCAAACGTGGCGCCGTTGACGAAGTGCAGGAGGAGACACGGATCTCTCGGGAAGCAGCGCTGATCGACGAACTCACCTCACGGATCGCCGACGGCGCGAAAGCAGCCTATGGCCCTGATTCTGTGGCCGAGGCGACCGAATTCGGCGCTGTCGAAACCTTGCTCGTGGTAGACGCGCGATTGAGAACCGAGCGACAGACCGAGGGTGACTGGGAGATTGATATTAACGAGACGATAGAGAGTGCTGAACAGCAGGGTGGAGACGTCACTGTCTTTTCCTCGGAATTTGCACCGGGCGAACAGCTAGAGAATCTCGGCGGGATTGCTGCACTGTTGCGATATCGACTCCAGTGAAGGGAGACACTGCACTGATACCTCGCTCAAAACACTTGTTCTGCACCGGCGGTGGATACTCCTACCCCTACCCCGACCCTGGCCCGTCGGCAGTCTATGTGTATCGATACCGAGTGTGCTTCACGAACCACTCCCGGATCGAACTTCGACGCTGTCGAGTCGGGTTATCAGTCGACCAGTCTGAGAATCGAGTCCGTTCGAACCCTTCGGTTCCTCCGGGAAGGTGTCGGCAATTGCCGGTGAATGGAGATCAGAGATCCTGAGAGACAGGGGACACTCCCGGGTTTGAGTGGGGTGTCACTGGCGCTGGCATCACCCAGTCAACGCGTCACTAGCGGGGGCGAAACTGATTTTCGTGCCACGGCCCGCTTCCTGCGCCCGCTGGTAGAGCATGTATGCGGCTGCGGTCGTCTCGATGCCCGTCCCCCCCGAATCGAACACAGTGAGTTGATCCTGATCGGTTCGTCCAGGAGCCTCTCCAGCAATCACATCTCCGAGTTCAGCGTGGATATCATTCTCGTCGACCAATCCATCCTCCATCGCTGCGAGGAACGATCCAGCGTCCTGTGTTGCGCGGTCGAACAGGTCGGGAACGTACACCGATTGCTCGACGGTCTGCGGCTCGAGTTCGTTTTTGCGCGAACTGTACTGTCCCATCGCAGTAATGTGGGTGCCTGGGTCGAGGTCAGCGTCATCGATCACCGGCCCGGAGGCTGTCGTCGCAGTGATAACCACACCAGCTCCGGAGACTGCCTCACCGCTCGACTCGACCGCGGTGACGGGGATTCCCAGGTACTCACTCATTTCCGTCGCGAATGCTTCGCGGTTGGCGGTGGTCGGCGAGTAGACGCGTACACGGTCAAAATCACGGACTGTGGCGGTGGTTTTCAACTGACCACGAGCTTGCGACCCGGAGCCGATAACGGCCAGTTCTCTGGCATCCGCCCGTGCCAACACGTCAACTCCGACGGCGCCGGTAGCGCCGGTTTTGAACGGGTTCATTGCCGCCCCGTCCAATAGTGCCAGCGGCTCGCCCGAATCCGCGTCGAACAGCGGTGTCATAAACCATGCATCAGACTCGCCGAAACCTGCAGCGTACATGTATCCACCCATCGCGCCGGTGTCTGGAAGCACTGCTGCGTACGTCGTCAACATTCCTGCCGGGTCTCGGTTGATAAGTTTCGTCCGTGGCTCGGCTGGTGCGCCCTGACCGCGTTGGCGGTATCCGTCACGCACGGCGGCGACGTAGTCTGCCGGCTCCGCGAGCGGGGCTACATCCTCGCTCGTCAGAAACAGTGTTTCAGTCATACCGAGTGGTGCGGGCGCAGAGTAAAAACCTCATCGTCGTCTCCACCACAGCCGCGTGTACCAGCTAGCAAAGCCAACAGTAAGACCCCGCCCCGAACCCGGGTGTTGTCGCCGAACTGCCTCGGGGGTCAACCCCTGGGTATTCGGCTTGAACTACCGATAAACACTGTTTACAGCCTCAGTCCGCTGAGACGAGGGTCTGTTCTGTTGGCCCGGTCGTCTCGTGGATTGACTCTGCCTGACCCCCACACACTCTAAAAACGCGGCTCGTTCGAACGGTCGTGGTGTGGTGGTTGTCCACTCGGTGCGTGACTCTCGTCTCATGTCGTGTCGCGTCGTCTCCTGAGTTCACCAGTATACTGGCTGCTTCAGCAGTGGAGTGTCAGTGACTGGAGTCACATACTGAATAAAACGTTCACGGAGAAATATATCTCCTCAACTGTGGGCGGAGGTCAAAGCGGTTTATACGTATCCAGGCCCTCTCAATGGTATGGCGATTGACCCGAGATTTGAGGAAAGCCGTGAGCGAGTCGGCAAAGAAGGTGGTGTGGACGTGTGGGGACCAGTAAATCCGCCCGAAGAGCTGGGTATACGAGGCGCCCACGTCGCAGTCGATTTCGATCTGTGTATCGGTGACGGCGCCTGTCTTGAGGACTGTCCTGTAGACGTATTCGAGTGGGTCGACAGCCCTGGTCACCCGGAGTCAGATGAGAAAGTGAATCCGGTCGATGAAGACCAGTGTATCGACTGTATGCTGTGTGTAGATATCTGTCCTGTGGATGCAATCGACGTTGACCCTGGCCGGCCAGGTCGAATCTGACCGGCACGGTCGTCCGAAGAACCCGTTTTCAGTACACTTGTTAAATGCGCCGGCAGGGACCTGCCGAGAACCCGGCCAGTACCGTTAAGACCGAATCCGTGTTAAGTAATATCATGAAATTTGAAAATGGATTAGACTTTGACAACTCAGCCCAGCGTGAAATATACGATTACGTAGAGCGCCGAGGAGCAACTCCCTCAAAGAAAGTGCGACAAGCCTTGGGATTTGACAAAACACCGTTTGGACATCATTTGGCGGTGCTGTGCCGCGATGGATACCTCAGAAAAACGGACGGGACTCTCGAGGTGGCTTTCGAGGTGGGCGACGGTGAAAGTCACGTCGCAGGCGACATCACGTACAGTATTAGGCCAGCCCGGCAGGCCGATCTTGGAGGGCTGGTGGGTGTGATTCGGTCGGTCGCCGGGGACGGAGCCTACATCGAGGCAGAAAACGTCGCGGAGATGATCGACTACGAGAACGCACTCCTCCGGCACAACGACGTGAAATCGCGAATGATCTTCGTCGCGACGGTCGATGAGGAGGTTGTCGGGTGGGTCCATCTGGATTTGCCCGAAATTGACAAACTCTGTCACACAGCACGACTCACAGTCGGTGTTCTCACCGAACACCGCGGAGATGGACTTGGAGAGGCGCTCCTCGACCGGGGAAGTACGTGGGCGACCGATCGAGGGTTCGACCGGCTCTACAACAGTGTGCCCGCTTCCAATGACCAAGCCAAAGCGTTTCTCGAAGCTAACGGATGGGGGGTCGAGGCGATTCGGGAAAACCACTACAGAATCGACGGCGAGTATGTCGACGAGGTGATGATGGACTGTGAACTGTCAGCAACTCATCCCTGAGCCGCCTCGTCCGACAAACCTCCTGCACACTGAATCCTCGACGACTCTGTGAGTCATCGAACACGGATTTCACAATCTCACGGCATGGTGCTGACATCGAGCCATGTCCACTCGCAAGTTCACAAGTTTACCCGTGGGTAGCTGACTCATCACCCCACGTTTTAGCTCTCGTGCAGAACTGGACAAACACAGTAACTTCGTTCAAACAGGTCCTCAACTGAACACGGTGAGAGGCTTAAACCTGGTCACTCGCGGTAATTCACTCTAATCCTTCATCCGCGTACTGGCGGCTTTGAACTGATTTATTTCATCGTTCACGGCGCCTGCTATTCGCACTGCGTGGAAGACTCACCTGTCGGAGTGTTATTGAGGCTCCGTCCTGAAGCTGGCTTGTCTACGGGCCATAGAAGGTGAAGCCTCGGGGTCAGACGCTTTGAGATGGCGTGGTTAAAACGAGTGCGCAATCGAGGACCGCGTCTCTCTCTTCTCTCTGCTACCCAGGATGTCCCTCGCTTCTGTGAGCGACGAAGCTGTCTCGTGATGACTCAAAGAACCGGTCTCTCGAAGAATTCTCCGAAGAATCGCCCTTCTGACACTCCCGG
>JAQCMZ010000044.1 GCA_028274825.1 Haloferacaceae archaeon | reverse complement strand
CAAACGAACCTTCGGTGTGTAGTTTTGCCCCACAGCACTGACTAGTTCAGAGAGCAGGTCGCCCGTCGAGGGGAGAGCCGAATCAATCGCGACAGCCGCCTCGGTCGCATTCTGGAAGTTCCCTGCTCCGAGTGCGGACAGATAGCCGTCGATCTGATTCCCGATCTGGGTGTCACGACTCTCGAGGACTCCTTCGTCGGGGACGTTCGGTGATTCGACACCGGCGTTCAGTGGACCCGGGGTAGGTTTCCCGCTCATTTGAGCTCACCAATGATCTCTGTCTTTTCCACTCTCTCACCGCGTTCGATGCCCCTGACTGCGAAGTCACTCCAGGCGGTCAACTCGAGGGTCGACCAGAGGCCAAAGGCGGCGTTGATCAGCGGGCCGACCGTGAGTCCCGCCAGCACGCCGGTGAGGTCGGTGATGAACCTGCCGAAACTCTCCATGACATCGACCGCCTTTGGGACCGCGTTCTGCCAGTCGCTGTTGCCGACGTGGCGAGCCAGCGCCGTGAGATTATCCCAGACGGTGCCGAGTTTTGAACCGATGCCAGGAATATCTGTCACGCCCTGACTGAAGTTGTTGTGGGCGTTTCTGGTGATGCCGGCACGCTCGTTGACCCAGTCGACCCCCAGACCGCCCATCTTCCGCGCCTTCGCCTGCTCACCGGGTAGACCGTCAGCGACTGCGTTTGGGTCCGCGTACCGTTCGACGACTCGGTCTAGCTGCCCCTGGACGGGCGTTATTACCTTCCCAAGTGCCAGTATGCCGAGCCCCGCGGGGGAGGTGGCCAGGGCTTTGGTGGCCATGCTCCCGCGTGATTTGATGTATTTGAAAAGCTCGTCTGCCATCGGTCGGATGACGTTGTTTTTGACCCCTTCGACCGCCCAGCCGATACCACCGTCCAGAACGTTGGCGAGCGCCCCGGGGGTGTCGATCACGACGTCCGCGACCGTCCCGAGCATGCCCGACAGTGTATCGATGGTACCGCTGATGGCATTCCAGGCGGAGCCAAGCATCGACTCACCAATCCTGACGAGCAGGTCGCCGCCGGGCAACACCTTCTTCGCGAACCGGGTGAACGAACTGACGAGTTCGGCGGCCGTGTCGACAACCGACTTGCTTGCGTCGCCTACCGCATTGGCCGCACCTGCCCCGATGTCGGTCACGAAGTCGCCGGCGGCCGCCGCACCGTCGCCGATTGGCCCGGTCTTCTCGACGACCGTATCGGCCGCGTCCTCGACACCACCGGCGATCGAATCCGACACACTCCCCAGGTTCTGGGTCGTGCTGACGACAAGCCCCTCTCCGATGTCATCCGCGAGGAACTTTCCGACGGTCTGTGACGCACTCCGTGCAGACCCTTTCAGCGCCTTCGCAAGCTTGCCGACGATTTTCCCGACGATCCCTATGATCGTGACCACCAGGACGACCGACTCGGCGGTCCGCCAGCAGAGGTTGGATTCGCCGTCACCGGGTTCTGGTGGTTCGGTTGCCTCGATTGTCCGCTTGACGATCCGTTCCCCGTTTAACAGCCGCTCCAACGCGTCCCCGGCCTGTTCGACTGTCAGCGAATGGCTGTCGTCGTCGGCGGCATCGAGCAGATCCTGCACGACCGGCTCTACCTCCGGCGTCTCGCTGATCGGTCCTTGATTGCCCGAGCCGCTGGGCTGGGCGAGGTCGTCGATTTGCTCGTTGCAGTCGATTGCAAGTCGACCCAGTGCGGCTGGTTCACCGACCGTGATCGTGCCGATATCCGAGTACCGGGTCGGTATGTTCTCGTCGGCCAGCTGGACGGTAGCGATGGCGAACAGGTCGTGTGATCCGCTCGCGTCCACCGAGACCGGCGGCTCGAACTCGAAGCCGAATTCGATGGGGTCGTCCTGCGAAAGCTCGATCGACTGGGCGTACTCCTCGATGTACGCGCGGCTGTCGAGTCCCTCGTCGTCAGTCCGAAGCAGGTCCTGGAACCGGTCCTCGCTGGTCTCCACCACGACCGGTTCGTCGTCGGGAACGTCCGGGTCGCTGAGAGGGACGCCGTTCACCTCGAGCGAGAACTGATCGACCGCGACCGAGCCGTCGAAGGTGGGCTGTACAGTCACGTCGATCGGGATCCTGCCGCCGCCCGCGAACCGCTCGTCTGGCGTCGACAGGTTCACCTCGACGCGCTTTTCTGTGATCGGAATTTCGGTGGTGAGTTCTTCGACAGTCCGTCGGGTGCCGTCCGTGCCAGGCACAGTGACTGTGGTGTCTACGGCCTGTTTTGCGCGGGCTTTCTCGAAATCTCCGCCTGGTGGGCGCAACTGATCGGTGTCCGACAGGGTGGCGGCCGATTCGCTGCCCCCCTCGGGAATCGAGAGACGCAACTCCGGGGTCAGCGTCAGTCCCGGCGCGATGCGGTCGATTGTCCACCGCACGTCACCGCCCTCGCGCGTCCACTCACCTCCGTCTGGTTGGCTGTCGGTGAATTCGAGCTTTGGCTCCCACCCACGCGGGAGGTCAGAGACCGTGACCGACAACGCTGGCTCGTCAACGCCGGCCGCGTCGTTGGCCGTCACCGCGAATTCGATGACAGCATCCCGTCCCGTCACGGCCGGCACCTCGCTCGTGATGGTCGTCTCGACGGTTACCGGATCGACGACGCTCACGTCGAAGCTTTCTTTCACCGTCCCGTCGATGTCGGAGCCCGAAAGTGACGCTGAGAGGCCACGCGTCCCGGCCACGTCGCCTGTCGAGACGTCGACATCCACGGGCTGTTCTTTCTGTGCCTGCACGGCGAACTCCCCGGGCGGATCCGTCCCGAGGACGTCCAGTTCGACCGTCGACTGTGCTGCGGTGCCGCTTCCCTCGGTGGGAGCGGTCGCCGTCGCGTCGAGCGTCAGCCCTTCGTGGGTCATCGTGTCCCCGTTTGCAACCTGGAGATTGACCGTTCCCTCCCGGTTCGAAAGCACCGCGAGGGGGTCTACATGCTGGTCTGTATTCGGCAGGATCCACAGTTGCTCGGCTTCCGGGCCAGCCACCGTCACCGGTTGTGACGGATCTAACGGAAGTGCCAGCGGACCTGGCGCGGTCGGAGGGGTCGCAGTCAAGAAAATCCACCGCTCGATACCCAATTGGAAGTCGGGATCGATCCGAATCTGTGCCGACCTAAGATTGCCCCGGAACGCCCCGCCGTCGGTATGTTTATCATTCCACCGCCAGTGAATGTTCGCTCTGTTTTCACTCCGTCTCCAGTCGCCCGGGTCGTCCTTGACAACCCAACTCCCAGACTCCGGAAGTCCATCGAACTGCATCTTCACAATCCCCGCGCGGTCGCTTGAAGCGCTGTGGTCCTGCTCGTCGTGACTTATCACGAGACTCACCCCCTCGGGCCCGCGGTACAACATCAACAGACTCGTCTCTTCGCGGGACTCCTCGAAATGGGAGTGTGGCTGTCCATCCGTCCGGTATTGGTAGAACTCTTCGACAGTCTGCTCCCCTCGGAACGGCAGGACACCGTAGCCCTGATTTCCCTGCAACAGTGTGAAACCGTTCGTCTCTGTCTCCTCGGTCTGTTGCTGTGAAAATCCACCAACAACCAGTGGTGAAATGGCAGCAGCCTTGAGAACGTTTCGCCGAGTTACCCCTTCCATCGAGACTCAACTCGTTGCCCGCACATATTGAAAAGTCTTGTTTGCCATGTTACGAGATAAAATATCGAGGAGTCCGAAAACATAAATCCATCGCTGCGGTGCGATCAATTTCTTTTTGTCGTATC
>JAQCMZ010000029.1 GCA_028274825.1 Haloferacaceae archaeon | reverse complement strand
GTCAGACGCTCTACCGTCGCCACCAAGGAGGTCGGGGAGCGACCGAATCTACGCCTGTGGAGACTGCACTCCCTGTGGACTCCCCGTGGAATCTATAAACCGCGTCGTGGAAACAGGAAGCCTCGGGGCTTGACCCCGAGGCACTTCACTCGTCGATCACGATAGTGAGGGAGTCGCCGTCAAGCTCGTCGACAGCGGCAGTAACGGCGAGAGAATCTCCGCGCCTCGATTGACCGACTCACTCAGATCAGCAGCGACTCGCCCGTCATAGCCTCCGGAACGGCAATATCGGCCAGCCCTAGCAGTGTCGGGGCAATATCACACAACGACCCGTCCGGTCGGACGGAGTACTCCTCACTGCCGTCGGGTGACACCGAGATGAACGGAACCGGATTGTACGTGTGTGCAGTGTGGGGATTCTCGGGTGTGCCGACATTCTCGGCGTTCCCGTGATCGGCCGTAATCAGCACGTAACCGCCCGACTCCTGGATCGCCGGTATCAGGCGACCGAGTTGCTCGTCGACAGTCTCGACAGCCTCTACTGTCGCCTCGAAGTCACCAGTGTGACCTACCATATCCGGATTCGCGTAATTGATGACCCCGATAGCGGGGTCTACTGACCCGATCACGGCCAGTGCTTCGTCAGTCACCGCTGCCGCGCTCATCTCCGGCTGGAGATCGTACGTCGCGACATCTGGACTCGAGACAATTCGACGTATCTCCCCGTCGAATTCCGTTTCCCGACCGCCGTTGAGAAAGTAGGTGACGTGTGGGTATTTTTCTGACTCTGCGAGTCGGAGCTGAGAGACCCCGACATCGGCGACGACTTCACCGAGTGTCTCGGCAGGTGTATTCGGGGGAAACGCCACCGGAAACCCGAAATCGGGGGCGTATCTCGTGAGTGTTGTCATCTGGAAGTTGGGCGGGTCGACATCGAATCCCCACTCCGGATCAGTCTGTGTCAGCATTCGAACTAACTGTCGGATTCGGTCAGCGCGGAAATTAAAACATACCACCGAGTCACCGTGTTGCAGCCCCGGTTGCCCTTCGATGAGTGTGGGTTCGATGAACTCGTCGGATTGGCCGCTGTCGTGGGCCTGTTGAACTGCTGTCACGGCATCAGCACACGAGTGCGGTGCCTCTCGGTTCACGATGGCATCGTACGCGCAGGCGGTCCGCTCCCAGTTTTCGTCACGGTCCATCGCATAGTATCGCCCCATAACCGTGGCGATCCCGCCGGTCCCCGCCTCCAACGCATGGGCCGCAATCTCGGCGACGAACTCGTCGGCGATGGACGGGGCTGTGTCACGGCCGTCGGTGAACGCGTGTGAGACTGCCGTCACTCCCTCCGAACCACACAGGTCGATCAGTGCCTCCAAATGCCGCAAATCTGAGTGCACACCACCGTCTGACACCAGCCCCATCAGGTGGACCCGACCGCCCTGCTCACGAGCGTCCTCAATCGCCCCGGTGATCGCGGCGTTTCGGGATAACGCCCCCTGTTGTATCGCGTTGTTCACGCGTGTGTAAGTTTGATTGACGACCCGGCCGGCGCCGATATTCAGATGGCCCACCTCACTGTTACTCATCTGTCCATCCGGAAGTCCGACTCGACGGCCGTGAACGGTTAGTCGGCCGTCGGCTCCCGTCTCTCGTGTTCTATTGAACACCGGTGTCGATGCGGCCTTCACGGGATTCTGCCGGTCGTGATCGCCGAGCCCCCAGCCGTCCAGAATCACCAGTGCACCGCGCATGATCTGATTAATGTGAGGCCGTCGTATCTATCTTTCTAGATGTGTAATTACCGTGAAATATTCTCGCGGAAGGTACCTCCCACCCTGCGATGGCCAGTCCCAGCGTGGGAAACTGACCAATACGGTGATTACGCCCCCATACAACCTGAAAGTAAGTCGGCGGATGGTTCGAGACCGGCATCAAAAGCCGTGAAGAATCTCGCTGACGATACACAGAGTAATAAGTTATGTCAAGTGAAATCTCAGAGAGTGACCTGTCATTCAGACGTGAGTGGCAGCGGGAGAGTCGTCCGGTATGATCAGCAAGAGACCGACGAAGTCGACATTCAGATTATCGATACCAACAGAGATTGTGGTCTGATGGTAGGTAGTGAGGATTCAGGTATGTTAGTCAACTTGGATGCTGATGCCTGTCTGGAGCTCGCTGATGGGCTGAAACAGCTCGCGTCGGGTCAAAATTGACATCCTCCTCCGCGTGACCGCGTCGTCACGCTGCGCGTGACTGCCCGCCAGACGCCGTCTGGCGACGGAGGAATCCTGAGTCA
>JAQCMZ010000024.1 GCA_028274825.1 Haloferacaceae archaeon | reverse complement strand
GTACACGTGACCAGTTGGACACCAAGATCAGTGGCCCACTGAGTGGGAGTGGCATGGACAAAGAACGGCAAGACGAGTTGGAACTGATCGCCGCTCGTGTCGAGAGTCTCTATGCCCGTAATTAGAGTATCCCCATTATAAAGAGCAAGGAGAATACTCGCGCCCTCAGGCGCGGGATGAATCCGACAGCCCCTCCACAATCCACCGTCGATAGCCGACTGGATATTCCACACCTGAATCCGAACTTTTAGGACAGAACGCCACATGATTAACTATGAAAGCGTTCCGCAATGTACGTCAACCGCACTTACCGAGCGAAAATCCTCAACCACCAGCAGGGAGAGGACTCGCCCGACCGGCACGGGTGGAGTGCGTCGAAACTCTGGAACGTTGCAAACTATCATCCCCGCCAAGTGTGGGATGAGACGGGCGAGATTCCCGACCACGAGGAGTTGAAAGATGAGTTGAAGACCCATCCAAAGTACAAGCGACTCCACTCGCAGTCCAGTTCGTTCGAAAATCCCTGATTTTCGTGATGCCAACAATCTCCGATTGTTGAGCACAGCGCGTTCTGGAGGAACTCGCTGAAGCCTTCAACTCGTGGTACTCCAGTGATGACGACCGGGACAATCCGCCCGGCTACCGAAAAGAAAACTACTACGACGATGAGGGCCGCCGCGTCCACGAAGAACACCCGCGTAGTACAGTGACGTGGAAGCAGAACGGCATTCGCCACGACATCAACAACCGTATTCGTCTCTCGAAAGGCGCGAATCACAAGGAACACCCGAAGGCGTGGGAGTACATCCTTGTCGAGTACGAACCCCGGCCCGGCGTCGAAGTTGAGAACCTGCAACAAGTCAGGGCCGTCTCCGACCAAGCGAAGGAGCGGTGGGAACTGCACCTCGTCTGCAAAGACGAAATCGAGACGCCCAACGCTCCCGGCAACGAGACAGCGGGTATCGACCTCGGGATCAGCAACTTCGCCGCCGTCGCCTACAGTACTGAGGACGCCGACCTGTATCCCGGAAACCGTCTGAGACAGGATGGCTACTACTTCCCGAAGGAGATCGCCAAGTGCGACGACAGCGGTGGCGACAAGGCCACGCGACTCCATCACAAGTGGTCTGAACGTCGTAGTCACTTCTTCCACAGTCTCGCCACACACATCGTCGAACGGTGTGTCGAGAAGGGTGTTGGTTGCATCAACGTCGGGGACTTGGAAGGTGTTCGAGAGGACGATGACGGTGAGGCGAAGAACTGGGGCAAACATGGCAACCTCGACCTGCACGGGTGGGCGTTCGACCGCTTCACCAACATCCTCGAATACAAGCCGAAGGTCGAGGGTATCGAGGTCGTGGAAGTGGACGAGAGCGATACGAGCAAGACGTGTTGCGTGTGCGGTAGGGAAGACGACAGTCAGCGTGTCGAGCGCGGGTTGTACGTATGTGAGTCGTGTGATGCGGCGTTCAACGCGGACGTGAATGGGGCGGAGAACATCTGTCTCGACATCAACGAAAGTAACTCCGAGTCTGCACCCGGTTTGGGTGGAGATAGGAGAACCGGCTGGTTGGCACAGCCAGCAGTCCACCTGTACGACCTCTCCTGCGGATTCCAACCGCAGGCCGAGGTGGTGGACTGCAAACGGTAATATCCCAACCTCGGGATTCCTCCGTCGCCAGACGCAGTCTGGCGGGCAGTCACGCGGAGCGTGACGACGCCTTCAGGCGGAGGAGGATGTCAATATTATCTAGTAATTAAGATATGATCTACCGAGGCGGTTCAGCCGCCCAGTGTAACCGGATAATATCGGGGATTCGGCTCCCGCTACGTCTGATGGAATCCCCGTTGGAGCGCTGGTGTGGATTTCGGACAAGACGGTAACTCCGAATCCCCATGCCGGGGAGAGGAGTAACAGCGGTTTGGCCCCGCCAGGAGGTCGGTCATATCGACTGATCTGCAAACCTGAAACTCCCAACCAAGCGGTGCCGTGGGAATCCCACAACTTCAGTCGTGGGAGGAGGTCAACCGGAGCGCGGCATTTGTGTCGTCTCGCGAGTCCACCGATACACCGGTCGCTTCAGCTGTGAATCATTGACTCGTCTTGCCAGTCTATCCGGTATACTTCTGCGTCAATTGCGGTCCGATCTTCTGTGTGATGCTCGTACTGGTGGTCTAGGTCAAGTTCGGCGGCGAACGCGTGGGTCACTTCACCACCTTTGTCGGCGACGAATGATTCGACGAACTCCTGACTTCCAGCGTTGTGGATCGAGTAGGACACGTCAGCAAGTTGTGTAGCGGCCGTGAGGAACCCACGATCGGCGTGCCGGTTGTCCTGATGGGCTCCAAACGGCGGATTCATGACGACAGTCGTCGGCTCTGTCAACTCTATCGAGACCTGTGTCGTGTCCGCTTGGACCCAGTGGACTGGTGTTGTCGCAGCTAACCGCTGTCTGTTCTCCTCTGCAACCGTGAGTGGCCCGTGATCGATGTCGACCCCGATAACCCGAGCGGGCCCGCGGAGAGCAGCTCCCAGCGCGAGCATTCCGGTCCCTGCCCCGAGATCGACCACGGTTCGGGCCTCAATATCGCCGTGGAGATCGGCCAAATGAATGACGTGTGCAGCAAGCGCCGGCGGCGTAGGATACTGCTCTAGCGCGGCTACCGGGTCGTCGAACCCGGCCAGAACGCCAAGTCGCGTTTCGAGCTGACGCTTTGTCACTGGCCTAGACAGCACTGTTGGCACCGCCCCACGGCGTGGAGACGTGATACCCTACTGTCGGACAAGAGTGCGCGAACGGTGGGTGGTCGCTGTGGCCGAACCCCTCCTCTCGAGACGCCAGCGCAGAGTTTGTGATCCGTGAACACATGCTGAACGGTATCATAACCTACAGACCTCTCGATTGGACTGAGCGGTGGCTTGCTCATCAACCCAGTCGCCGCCGGCCGACGGCCGACATCCATCCGAGGTATCTGCGCCGGCTCTGTGGAATACACAACCGCAAATATTCACTGGTTATTTAAAAGGTTTTGTGGATTACCATGGGTAATTAATTTGTCGTCGAATCAGCCGACCATGTGTCGTCACAGTAGGCTCGACTCGCGAGAAGTGGTTGATGAGTCGTCATATGCGGCGGATTTTGTCGTTCAACGCGGATCTACCGGGAAATCGGCACAAAGGTTTAAACACACCAACCTCCAGAATCGTTTTAATGGAGCGTCCCACCAGCCAACGCCAGCGAGAGCAGGCGACGGCAGATGAGTCGACGAACGAGACACTTTCCTGCCCGGAATGCGACTCCAGTGAAGTCATACAGGACGCTGACCAGGGGGAACTCGTGTGTGACGATTGCGGGCTTGTTATCGATGAACGACAGATCGACCGTGGCCCGGAGTGGCGTGCGTTTAACCACTCTGAACGGCAAGAAAAGTCTCGGGTGGGAGCACCCACCACACAGACGATGCACGACAAGGGGTTGACAACGACAATCGATTGGAAAGACAAAGATGCGTACGGCCGCTCGATTTCTTCGGAAAAACGCTCACAAATGCACCGACTCCGCAAGTGGCAGGAGCGGATCCGAACGAAAGATGCCGGCGAACGCAACCTCCAATTTGCTCTTTCTGAAATCGATCGAATGGCCTCTGCACTGGGTGTGCCTCGCTCTGTCAGAGAGGTAGCCTCAGTTATCTATCGACGCGCGCTTGATGAGGATCTCATCCGTGGTCGCTCTATCGAGGGTGTGGCCACCTCGGCGCTGTATGCCGCCTGTCGTCAGGAGGGAATCCCGCGCTCGCTGGACGAAGTCGCGGACGTGTCTCGGGTGTCACAGAAAGAAATTGGTCGAACGTATCGATATATCTCACAAGAACTTGGACTCGAGTTGAAACCGGTCGATCCGAAGTCATTTGTCCCGCGGTTTGCTTCCTCACTTGAACTGTCTGAGGAGGTTCAGGCTAAAGCCACCGAGATAATCGATGTCTCGGCCGAGCAAGGACTGCTATCGGGGAAATCCCCGACAGGATTCGCCGCTGCAGCCATCTACGCTGCCTCACTGCTCTGTAACGAGAAGAAAACCCAGCGAGAGGTCGCCGATGTCGCACAAGTGACTGAGGTAACTATCCGTAATCGGTATCAAGAGCAGATCGAAGCAATGGGGTTCAGATGAGATGATATGATCTGTCTCGGCTGAGAGTTCACATTACACATTTTGTAATTTTTGAGAGACTTACTTACCAGTTGTTGAACGCACAGAAAGTGAAGTCCCTCGGGGACAAGCCCCGAGGCTTCACCGTGTTGGGTCGGCACCGCGTCCCGCATGTGACTGTAATTCCCTCCGAGCTTCCCCGTGAGGGGTCGGCTGGAATTACCGAACTCCGCGAGGAGTCCGTGGAGGTCGGCGGCTT
>JAQCMZ010000023.1 GCA_028274825.1 Haloferacaceae archaeon | reverse complement strand
TAATTGGTGGCCAGAATACATTACCATCATAGACGAATCTCTGTCTATGTCAGAGGTCACTGGGAATCCAAGCAACCCAGTTAATTCGCCCGGCGACCGGTTCGCTGAGGGCGGGACGGATACATCCCCGTTGCGCCGGATCCGTTTAGTCGATGTCACGCTCATAGCGGTAATGCCAGTGGTGCTCATCGGGAGCTTCTTCCTGCCGATGGAACTCCGACGCGACCTGGCGTTGCTCTATACTGACCCATCTGTGCTGACGATGTACACCTCGCACTTCATTCATCTTAATCTACCACATCTGGCAGAGAATCTGCTCGTTTATTTGCTGGTTGTTCCATTCTCGACAGCCGTGAGCATCTGGAGCGGGCGGCGACGACGGTTCTACGCCGTCGCTGTTGTCGTCCTCGTGGCCTTTCCGCTGGTATTGTCAGGGCTGAACGTCCTTCTGCCGCGCCTGCGTGTCGGAGTGGGCTTTTCCGGAATGAACCTCGCATTCGTCGGGTACCTGCCGCACGTGCTTGCGGACCGATTCAAAACCAAGCGGCCTGGGTGGAAACGAAGCCGTGCGGCGTTGCTCGCGCTCCTATTCTTTATTGGAACAGCCGTCGTCACAGTCCGGGTCACGGCGTCGATTTATTACACCACACAGCCGGGGTTCTACTGGCTCGTGGTGGCTGGCGTCGGGAGCTTGGTTGCGGCGGTGGCGCTGACCCGCCCGCTTGTCTCCTGTCTCCGGTCGCAAAGGGGTGTCGCTACACCGGTTCCGCTTGTAGCGTTCGGGAGCCTGCTATTCGTGATTCTGATGATTATTAGCTTTCCTAACGTCTCACCGGTCGATGGGAGCGTTGTGAACCTGTTCCTTCACTTCTTAGGGTTCAGTTTGGGGTACATCGTCCCGTATGTAGCGTTCGAAGTACTGGAAGTTTCGCTGAGCACTTGATCAGGTCCGACAAGGATTCGAAACCACTCGCTGTCTCTCCCGTGATTCGCGACCGCTGTTTTCAACCCGATATTAATCAAACAGCCGAGAACGTGATGGATTGAGCTACCCGCCGCTAAAGCGGTGGGACTCAGCGTGGACTCCCGTTCTGGCCGATTCCTCGGCAGGAGAATAGCCTCCGTTCACGTTCAACATCCCGCTGTTCAAGCGCACGCCCAAGAGTGCGCCTCCGTCGCCCCCAGTTTGGTTGCGACGGAGATACCGCAGTCCAATGTTCTTCGCGGCATTGTAGTCGGCGTGGTTCTCGTACCCGCATTTCAGGCACTCGAAGGCCTCGTTATCGCGGTTGTCGGGGTGGGTGAACCCGCAGTGCGAGCAACGCCGACTCGTGTTCTCAGGGGCAATCTGCTTGACCGCGATGCCGTACTCCTTGGCCTTGTACTCAAGGTAGTTGTAAAGGCGGTTGAACGCCCACTTGTGGCCCCGCGACGCGCCAGTCCGCTCACGAATGTCGGTCAAATCCTCGAACACTATCACCGAACATTCGTTCTCACGAGCCTCCGCGACCAATTCGGTGCTGATGCGGTGCAGCATCAGTTTGAATCGGCCTTCCTCTTTCCGTCCGACTGACTGGATGTTCTCGTGTGCCCAGCGCGTCCCACACTTCTGGAGCGACCCACGTCGCTTCTCGTACTCGCACCGCCAGTGGTCGAATTCATCGCCAGTCCAGAACGTGCCCGTTGAGGCGACGGCGAGGTTGTTCACGCCGAGGTCAACCCCGAGAACCGTTCCGTTCTCAGTAGTTGTCTGTTCCGACGTGTCGGACTCCACGTCCCGCTTGCAGTGGACGTGAAGCACCCAATCGCCGTCGTGGTAGTGCAGTTCCGCACCCGTCGTTTCGTATTCGTTGGAGAACAGGTATTCCGAGTGCGGCGTGTCGCTCTCCTCGTTGGGCAGTACGTAGTTGGCTTCAATGCGACCATCTGTGGTGGCGAGGCTCACGTAGTCGTCGTGGAACGTGGCGGTGCGATGGTCGTAGACGACGTGAGGACTGGTGAACGTAGGTTTCGATGCTTTCTTGCCGTTCTTCCAGCGCGCGACCACACTTTTGCAGGCTTCGGCAGCCTTGTTCCGAGCGGCTTGCGCGAGGCCACCGTTGAATCCGTCTGTTTTCTCACGTACGTCGTCGTAGGTTTCGTCGTCGAGTGTGGCTTTGCTGGTGGTGACGTACTCGCCCTCGAACGCGTGGTCTACCACGTACTGTGCCGACCAGAGGAACGTGTCTACAGTGTCTTCGAGGAGTGCGGCGTCGTCGCTGCTCACGTCGAGCGCAACGGGGATAGTACGCCGCATCTCCATATTTTATATGTAAAACAAGTATCTGTTAAACATTGGGGGGAGTCGCCCACCACTGTAGCGTGGTTCGGTTCCCAGTTGTCGGCTTCATCCCACGGCCAAAGCCGTGGGTTTTCGCCTCGCAATTTATATAAGAGGTCTGACGCCGATTTCGCGTAGAGCTCCGCGAAGAGATTGCTTGTCATAGCCTTTATTCGCGGCGAGAGAATGCGGATCGCCCGCGTTCCGTCGGGCGATCTGCTCAGCGAGGTCTCCGTCACTTCCTTCCCGAGTCGTCGAGCAGTAAACGCCAAGGACTGCTTGAGACGCTATATCGACTGCTCTATTGAAAATACGGTACGGCGGTAGGATTAGGTGATTCTGAGCTGAGTTTCTCCGTCAGTTGAGCGGGAAATGATGTCGATCTCGAATCTGCTCTCATATTCACCAGCGAAATCGTCCTCTCCTGAATAGATATCTTCTAATCACCTCACGACATATACTTGCCTATCGCTGGTGATCTCGACGAACCCCGGCGCGGTCTTCCATTTTCGATAGAGCAGGAATTTCAGGGGTTAGATTCGGGTGGGTATTCCATCAGGGACCGGAGTTTTCCGTCGAACGCTATATTTCAACGTGAAATAAGGAACGTAACGAGGAGATATTTGAGACATTGAAGCGAGAACAGACACAGATTGAGGAGAATTTTGACGTTGAGTTGGAGTGGGAGCGTTTGCCTCAGAAGCAGGCCTGCCGAATCAAGCAACCGGAAGATATCGACAGAACGATCACCGAACTAACAGCCGACCAGCAAGAGTACCTGGTCGAATGGGGAGTGGATGCTATGGACGAGTTTCAAGAAGAGTTCGAACCGCGTCTTTCTGCGCTTGGATCCAACTAACTGCTGAACGATTTCATCGGTACAGTAGACTTACTACGTGGATGCCCCGTATCCCAGCCGTCTTGCCGGACGCACCCCCCTCCCCCAGTTCTATTTTGGATTACGCCAGACCCTGCCGCTCGATTTGAACCTCTCCGTTCACAATCGTCACCAACCACGTCGAGGGATCGTTCTCCTGCGTCGACTTGCTGATTTCCGCGGTTGGGCCTGTAACGAGTAGGGGCGTCTCGTAGCCCGCTATCGACCCACGACTCCCCACGTGTAGATGCCCTGAGACAACTAAGTCTAACCAATCATCAGCCGAGTCGAGAAATTTCCGGAGGTCCAAGTGATTTGGATCGTTTCGATGGATCGGGGATCCGTTCTCGTTGACCGCCGGGTACGGCGTATCGTGTAGAACGAGGACCGATCCGGACACCTCCTCGTCGGCGACATCCTCCGGCGGCGGGCTTGAGAACTCTCCAGCCCCGTAATCGAGTCCCGAAATCCGTACGTCGCCATCTCCGAGTACTACAGTCTCGCCACCAATGTGGATCCCAGGACCTCGGCGTAACGTCCTGTTACCTGCCTCGTTGTCGTGGTTCCCCGTGGA
>JAQCMZ010000013.1 GCA_028274825.1 Haloferacaceae archaeon | reverse complement strand
GCACCGTCGATTGTGGCTGAGTGTCCATCCGGGAGGAGTGGGACACTCCGAACCACCCGTGAAGAGAACTCGCCTGCGGAGTCTGGAATCCCTGTGCCCACGTCGGGGATACATTCTGACACAGAAACAGGAAGCCCCATCACCAGAAGTCAGCGACTTCTGGTGAGCAGTCAGAACTCGGAGAGTTCTGACGACACCCTCAACAACCGAGGGGCGAGGAGCCCCGAGCGCGGGAGGGTGGGGTGGGGTGGGGTGGGGTGGGGTAGTGTAGTTCACCCGTCTCCCCGTCTCACCATCCAGAAGTTTCGGTGATAATTACAGCCGCAAGAAGAGATCAAATATCGACCACACGCCTGTGATTTTTCCGATGGAATATGACGGGGGCCGATTGTCAGTCGGAAAGTATTCAATGGGTGAATCCCAGTTGTTTACAATATGCGTGTCCGACCGGCGTGCCCCGACGACTCGGAGGTACTACGGGCGGCGGTGGTGAAAGCCAAAGGTAACGTCCTCGAAGAGACAACAGGATCTGTCGGCGGAGACTTTTCCGTTGCCGGCGTCTGTGAGGTGGCTGCATCGACGGACTGCGGGTATATTGCGGAGGCTGATGACGAACTGGCGGGGTTTGCGTTTGCCTATCCGGATCACGCCGGTGAAGAAGCGGAGTTGCACGCGCTGTGGGTTCACCCCGAGTATGGGGACACTGATATTGAAGACAGACTGCTTCACGAAATCGCTGCGGATCTGGCTGACGTTGGGATCGAACAGCTCCGCACGGCGGTTGACGTGGAAGACGATGTCAGCCACGAGTTCTATCAAAGCCGCGGATTCCAATACCGGAAAGAACGCACCGTGCGCGAAGGGTCACGACAGCGGGTGGTTGTCGCGACTGTTGATGCACTACAGTAACTTTCGATCACCACATCACAGGGCGGTCTGTCCAACCCGCGCCTAGTTTCCTGGTCGCTGTAATGAAGAGTAGTGTTCGATCGTCATGCGGCGGTCCCGGGCAATCGAACGTTGATGAGACAGCCGTGGTCACTCTTGTATCATCTGCTGCACGTCTGCGAGAGTGCGTTGAACAGCCTCTTCGCCGACGGTCCCTGCCAGTTGTTCAAATCCTTGCCTGACAGCGCGTCTGTTCGCATTGGCAACCAACCGTGAGATAATGAATTCGGGGGTGGATTTCCCGATTGTCTCGAATCGAGGCTGATAATCCACACGAAGCTCCAGGTCGGAGGTTAGTCCCTCAGCGAAGATCCCGTCGATACGAGCCTCTTCTGGGAGTGGTGCCAGATCTTCCGCGAGATGCGTCACGAACGCGCCAAGCGACTGATGATCGATTGTCAAGTCGACGAGCCCGTTCAGCAGGTCTGCTGCCCGCCCGGGTTCGGTGATTGCCTCGAATTCATCAACGAGCATGAGAGTCCGCCCGCTGTCGACCAGCGGCGGGACGACAGACCGCAGTGTCGCTTCGAGAACACCTGCGTTGAATGACGCGTGCCGGCGGTGAAACACAATCCGATCCACCCAACTGAGTTCTGCACTCTCTGCGGGGACAGGAAGACCCATCGACGCCAGAACGGCGACTGAACACAGCGTTTCCAGAAGCGTTGTTTTCCCACCCGAGTTGGCCCCGGTGACGACCGCGACTCGGGCTCCAGATGAGAGTTGGTCAAGACGGCTGTCTGAGAGTGAGTGGTCACCGACGGCGTACGTGACGGGCTGAACGTCTCCTGAGAGAAACAGATTTCGAGCGTGTTGAACTGCGATCCCGTCTTCAACGAACGTTGGTCTCGCGAGTGTGTGTCGAGAGGCGAACCGAGTGAAAGCGCAAACGCCAAATCCGGAACCGCCTCGACTGCCGTGTCGATATCCTCACCAGCGGCCTCAATTTCCGTCTGAAGCTCGGTTGTGACTGTCTCTTCGCGGTTCGTCTCCCTGGCTTTGAGATCCGCCAGTAAGCTCCGGAGAGTTTCAGAGACGAAATCTGCTGCGTCAACGGCATCCTCAGCGGCGGCACGCCGGACGGTTCCCGCCGGGATTGATGTCTCCGCGGAGATATGTTCGATCACACCACGCTGGAATGTGTCGAGATCTCGAATCCCACCCTCTCGGACGGTTTCGATGATATCGAACGCGTCTGCTTCCATGTCGCGGGCATCGGCCAGCCGATCACGGAGCTGATCGAGTTGCTCATCTGCGCCGTCCGCGATTCGGGCATCATCGCCGGACCCTCGGACCGCATCGAGAGCCCCAGCAGCCTCCTGAAGCGGCTCCGGATCGACTCCTTTCACCACTGGAAAACTCTGGCCGTCAAATCCACTCTTACGAAGCGTCGCCATCACGGCAGTGGCTGCCCTGTCGGAGGCTCCCGATGAGTCGTAACTTTCAAACGCCTCTGTGACTGCCTGACGTTGAGTGTCACTCATCTGTTCCCACGCGGTGTGAGCGCGCGAGACGAGATCCAGCCGCTCTTCGGCTGCCTCACGGTCCGGTAACGGGGTCAGGACTCGGATCCGATCGGCAGCCCCAGACGTGAGCGCGCTTGTTGAAGTGAGATCGAGAATCTCATCGTACACTGCTCGTGTGTCGCTGGTAGCCAACTTCTCCATCGCATCGGCCCCGACTGCGCGACGGAGGACCCGAGTCGCTCGCCCGCGGGACACCCCAGCCTCCACGAGTGTGCTTACCTCAGCCGACTCGAT
Source organism: Haloferacaceae archaeon (assembly GCA_028274825.1). GTDB lineage: Archaea > Halobacteriota > Halobacteria > Halobacteriales > Haloferacaceae > J07HR59. Next base: position 15,925 of record JAQCMZ010000013.1, on the reverse strand, counting down.
TGCCTCAATCGCGCGATCACTGCCTAACTGGTCGCTCAAAAGGTCGCCCGTCTTTGGTCCGACACCCCAATAATCCTCGAGTCGCATACCGACTCCTCAGTGCGAGCCGGTTTGATATTGGCGGTCTGAGGTTGCCTCCAATCACTGTTTCCGAGACGGCCCCGACAATCAGAGCCCTTTCACCTCGCGTTCGCCGGCACTGGTGACTCTAATCGGAACCATGATTGATCTGTCAGCGTCACGCAGTCTGTGTTTGCTTGTCTCGTGACTTTGCGTTTTCAGCCTCCTCTTCGACTGCTGCTGTCAATATCTTCGATAACAGCAATACTGCTTCCTCATGATCATCGCGTGACCCTGTCATTGTCATTGGAGAGACCCCAAGAGAGTCGTATTGCTCTAATTCTTGATGTGTGACAATTCCTTCATCGATGAACTGTCCTGCTAGTGTACCCAATAATGCGTGAAAGTGGATTAGCTCGCGTTTCTTCATTGTACGTATAATTGAATTAAGACTGAAGGGACTAAACCAATGCGTTCTCGAAAAAGATTAACTTGACGAGCAATTCTGATAATTGACCTCCAGAGATAAGTGTCAGTATATGTGAGAAAGTTGTCGTCGGACAGCTTCTAATGTCCGGTTGGCTGACAACTCCATGGAGTCGCGGAGAATGTAATTGAGCCGTTCACGAGACCCGACACCACCCGTCACAATCGTAACCCAGTATCGTAGTCTCACGAATCGTTGGTTATTCGTCTCAGACGACCGCTGCAACTGACAATCGCTCGCGCGGCCGCCGATCAACAGTCTCAGTCTGTCGGTATTACCGGTGAAGCGCCCTTTCGGGTCCCTCAGCTATCATACAGCTACGAGACACACCCAGATTAATCACGGTCACAGAGAACTGACGAGACCAAGCCGGCCCCCAATGCAGTCGTTTCGTGGTATCGCGTATCCGCCCCACACTTCCGGGTTTCCTGACATCTCTGCTGGAAGTGTCAGGTGTCACGGGTTCTGACGACTAGTTCCGGATGGAATACCCCTATCGTCAGACAGAGCTGTGTTCTTCTGGAGGGGCCCATAGAATCGCAGATGTATCGATTTCAATATGTATTTCTGTTCGTTCGTTCGTAATGATGGCTACCTGTGGATCGACGGTATCAAGCCGGATTTGACAGTCATAATATTCGGTGAGAGTATCCAAGACTGCTTCTAACGACTTTTCAACTCTGTCTGTCTGTTTGCCAAAAGACGTGCTCGCGCTTTGTTCTGGGATTTTCTGGTATCCCGCTCCAGTGGTCAACTCGAATGCGCAGCACGCGTCAGAATACTGTATCAGAATGTCGGTTAATCGGTCGGTGGCCACAGTTCCCACGTGTCTGTCGTCTTCCTGTGACACACTGTCCACCCGATAAACATCCGGGTTGACGATTTCTGATGAGAGGGTAGTTTTGATATTGTCCATGAAGTCCATACACGAAACAATATCCCGGTCATCATAATACTTCTCCAGTCGGTATTGAATTAGCCCGCATACAATGGTGTGAGGGGTCGCTCGTTGACTCCTCTGAGACGGGAACGTGATGGCGACAGACGACCGTCAGTCTCCCTGCACTCGGCTCAAGACGTGTGTAAGTAATGTTACTCCAACCACACGTCTCACAGAAGAACACGGAGGAAGTCCACGGCTTCAACCGTGGGTAGCTGACACTACATGAGTGGGCTTCTCTTGTCGCCGTGGTGAGTATCTCCGAATCAGCTGGTGGTAGCTTAATCTTCGATATTTGAGACGGACCACGAACTGGCGTTCCAGAAGTGATCAATACGTTGGAGATACACCCCGGCCATATTCTCAACCACTGGTATGGCCCCTCTGTTCCGACCCAGAGGCGGTTCACAGAGTCGTCCTGATTCTGCGGGGCTAGTCCCGCTCGGCATCCATCTGTGCGCCTGGTGACCGGTAATATGATGCAAATCTGACCTGAGGTCAGATGGTCAGTCCCCGGCAGGTGTGTGGCGATGCCGTCCTGACAAGGAGTGTGTATCCGCAGATTGAATATCCGAAATTAGCCATGAACTTTTATGATATACTCTGGCAAATACCCATCTGTTGATGGATATTGATACTATTCGGTCTACTGAGTGTAATCTCGCGGCAGCCGGCTTGCACATGACACAGGAGTCGCCGTCGGTATCAGTCTCGTTCGATTACGAACCGCTGTGTGACACTACCCATAGTTTGATTCATGTCCACACACGGTGAAACCACACCGCACCCGTCAGTCGTGCTGGGGACAATCGGATCGGACGCACACGTTGTCGGGATCACCTTGCTAGAACACGCGCTGCGGGATGCCGGATTTCTCGTGCGAAATCTCGGAGCGCAGACCTCACGTTCAGCGTTCGCTGAAGCGGCCGCCGAGATGGATGCGGACGCAGTCCTCGTATCATCTCTGTATGGTCACGCCGAGCAGGATTGTCAGGGACTTCACGAGATACTGCAAAAGGGTGGTGAAAGCTACTTCACTTGCATTGGCGGGAACCTCTCTGTCGGGCAATCCGAATTTGCAGACGTGCGCCAGATCTTTCGAGAGATGGGATTTGACCGCGTGTTCGGTCACGACGCTGACTTTGACGCCGTTATCGACACACTCAGGACTGCTCTCGGCACCGAGAATACCTATCTCGAAAGCGAATCCGAGCGACTGAGCGCTCGGTCCTGACATGATCCAAGACACACGCCTAACAGAGTCCGAACTGGTCGATATCACAGAGACGATCATGGACCAGTCTCTCGTGGAAACGCTGCCCGATCTCGAATCAGCTGTCAAATTTCACCGGACACTCCCGCGAAACCAGCGGTTCACCCACGTGTTACACACCGCTGACCGTATTCTTTTACAGCCACGAGCTGGCGTGGCTCGGCTTTCCGAGCAGATCGATCTGTTAACCCATCTCGAATCTCAGGGCGGAGCGGACCTCTTGCCGACGACGATCGATTCGTACACACGAGACAACGAGTACTCGAAAGCTGGGGATGGGCTGGAGAAATCGCGTGAAACTGGTGACAGCCACCTGAACGGGTTTCCGGCGGTGAACCACGGGATAGAGGGCTGTCGAACGCTCGTGGAAGCTGTCGACACTCCAGTGCAAGTTCGTCACGGGACACCTGACGCAAGGCTGTTAGCGGCAGTGACTCTCGCCGGCGGGTTCCAGAGCTTCGAGGGAGGACCCATCAGCTACAACCTGCCTTACACCAGCAAATACGACCTCGAAGAGACGATCACATACTGGCAGTATGTCGACCGCCTCTGCGGGGCCTACACCGAACGTGGGATTCCCATCAACAGAGAGCCGTTCGGCCCTCTTACTGGGACACTTGTCCCGCCGTGTGTGGCTGTCGCAATCTGTATTATCGAGGGACTGTTGGCAGCCACACAGGGTGTCCGAAGCGTCACTCTCGGTTACGGACAGGTGGGCAATCTCGTACAAGATATCGCTGCGCTTCAGGCGATGCGTGAACTCGGCCGAGAATATCTTCCGGGAGACGTGACGGTGACAACGGTGTTTCACCAGTGGATGGGCGGGTTCCCCCGCGACGAAGCACGGGCCCACGGTGTGATCGGGGTGGGGAGTCTGACCGCTGGCATCGCCACCCCCGACAAAATCATCACGAAATCCCCACAGGAGGCGGACGGAGTGCCGACAGCCAGTGCCAACGCGGCCGGGCTCAGAGCCACCCGACAGGCGATTCAGATGGTGAGCAGACAAAGTCTCACACTCGAGGGGGTCGCCCAGGAACGAGAACTGATCGAACGATCGGCACGGGCGCTTCTGGACGCAGTATACGCTGCTGGCAGAGGAGATGTCGCTACCGGGACGGTTCGGGCGTTTGAATCCGGACAACTGGATGTGCCGTTCCCTCCGAGCGACGCCTCGGCGGGGGATCTGTTGCCAGTGCGAGACGACGACGGTCGCGTCCGGATACTGAAGTTCGGGAATCTCGCGTTGAGCGACGACATCAAACAGACACATCGGGCGCGGCTGGAGAAACGTGCCTCGAGTGAGGGACGGCGTCCATCGTTCCGTATGGTTGCAGACGACGTCTCCGCAGTCAGCAAAGGCCGGCTCATCGGCCGGCCGGAGGACGACTGATGCAAATCGAGTCCGTTCGAGCAGTTCCAGGGGTGTCGGCGTTTTATTTCGACGACCAGGCTGCTATTACAGACGGAGCCTGCCGCGACGGGTTCACATACGATGGAGACCCGCGGACACCGGGATACAAGCAGATCAGAGAACCAGGACAAGCCCTACTAATCGAAATCGAGCTCGCGGACGGTCTCTGCGTTAGCGGCGACTGTACTGCTGTCCAGTACTCTGGCGTCGGTGATCGAGATCCACTGTTCCGTGCTGCCGATCACGTCGCGGCTGTCGAACAGTGTCTTGCCCCCGAACTCGTCGGTCGAGACGCAGCTGCGTTTGTGGAGAACGAACGGATACTCGAGCAGTTCCGCGCCGACGGGAAGCCGCTTCATACAGCAGTGCGATACGGTGTCTCTCAGGCACTCGTCGCTGCGGCCGCGGCGGTGCAGACGACGACACAGACCGATATCCTCGCAGACGCGCTTCAGACCACCCCAGCGACGGCACCTGTTCCGGTGTTTGGCCAGTCCGGAGATGACCGCCGGCTGGGCGCGGAAAAGATGATACTGAAACGGGTGCCGGTACTCCCTCACGGGCTGTTCAACACGCCGCAAACAATCGGCGATGGTGGAGAGGGGTTGATCGATTATCTTTCCTGGCTGTCTGACCGAGTCAGAGAACTCGGTCCGTCGGCGTACGCTCCGCGATTCCACGCGGATGTGTACGGACTTCTCGGCGACATGTTCGGCACGCCATACGACCGCGCCGAGGTGGTGGACTACTTTCGTGATCTTCGACAGGCGGCCGAGCCGTTTCCTCTCCAGGTCGAAGAGCCAATCAAGACGGAGTCTAAATCTACACAGATTACTGCACTCGGCGAGCTTCACGATGGCCTGGCTGACGCGGGCGTTGCCGTCGAGTTGGTGGCTGACGAGTGGTGTGATCGGAGAGCGGATATCGAGACATTCGTCGACGCCGGCGTCGTCGACTTGATCCAGGTGAAAACTCCTGATGTCGGTGGGCTACTGGAAAGCGGACGTGCTGTCGGCTACTGTGCCGGCACCGACACCCGAGCATATCTGGGTGGAACATGTAACGAGACTACGGGATCGGCCCAGACATGTGCCCATCTCGGATTGGCGACTGATGCTGCACAGATCCTCGCAAAGCCTGGGATGGGATTTGACGAGGGGTTCGCCGTCATCACAAACGAAATGCACCGGGCCCTGGCTCGCAATCGGCAGGCCAACACGGAGATTCCAGCGTCTCATCGAGACTGATTTAATCTCCTCTGTGGAATCGCGGGTTTCGTGTTAGACTATCACGCGCCCTTCACACGGCCGGATACAAAAAGCATCTCGCCGACTCGGCGGTAGAGACTCGTAAACGTGTGATATCTCGTGTGCTGACGGTGAGATCCGGATCCCCTGGGCGCTGGCCGGTTCGCCTGCAGGAGTGACTGTGGCGTTCAGGCGGATATTTATTAACACTGATACGCGAATCCAGTGTGTGATGGATCTCACATGGCACGGTCACTCCACGTGGCGCGTCACTGTCGGAGAAACGGATCTGTTAATCGACCCGTTTTTTGATAATCCGCATACAGACCTCGATTTAGAGGATGTCGACCCCCCAGATTTCGTCCTCCTCACTCACGGGCACGCTGACCATGTGGCAGATGCGCCGGCGTTCAGCGACGCAACACTGGTAGCGACTCCGGAACTGGTGGGATATGCTCAAGAGGAGTTCGGGTTTACCGATGCTGTCGGCGGTACGGGAATGAATCTCGGCGGGACTGTCACGCTCGGTGACGCGCACGTCACCATGGTTCGGGCTGACCACTCGAACGGAATCGAGACTGATCCCGACACGTCTGCAGGAATGCCCGCCGGCTACGTGATCTCCGATGAGGTCACGACTCGTGAACCTGACTCCAGCAGCACGAGTTTCTACCACGCGGGCGATACCGCGCTCATGTCAGAGATGAAAGACGTTATCGGATCGTATTTGCAGCCAGACGCAGCTGCAATTCCCGTTGGCGATCACTTCACCATGGGTCCCGGGCAAGGTGCAGTCGCTGTAGAGTGGGTTGGCGCAGATGTCGCCTTCCCCATGCATTACAACACTTTCCCACCAATCGAGATCGATACTGATGATTTCGTCCGAGAGGTGGACGCAGTCGGTGCCGACGCGGAAGTCGTCGTCCTCGAAGGTGACGAGAGTTATACGCTCTGACAGTGGCTGAGATACCCCTGACACCACAGTCGCTCGCGCGGCGTCCGTGAGACAGGAGCGTCCTGTGTCGGCGACAGAACCTGCAGGCACATCTCGGTAAGCCCGGGCCAGAGCGTGCACGAGACCGGCGGTAATGTGCGACTCCACAGATTCGTCGGTTCCGCGGGCGGTGCTAGTCTCCACGGGTGTTCGGGATGACTCCTCTGCAATGACAGAGTAACCGTCATGTTTCTCAGGCTCAAAATCACTTCCACCATCACCGCGTGTCTCGGGGATGAATATGATCCACTAGATACCACAATAGTGACTAAGAGAAGTTTTGAATATACTTCCCGTACTATTTACTGTAATCGAGACTCGTCTATTTCCTCGGCACGTTCAGCAAGTAGATGACTCAGCTCCTGTATGGTGATTTTCTCCTCCTGTAGGAGAGTTGTATCGACGACATACTCGATTGCTGCAGCGTCGCTGGAGCACTCGTGATCTGCCATGATTCGTGTGAGCGTTGTCGCCAAGCTATCGCTAATTGTGACGGGTGTATAGGCTTCTGGAGGCATATTTCGTCCGTATAATTGCCATACAGTAAAAAAGACGGTAGCACACCCTAGTTCATTCAGAACTTTCTTGAACCACTATTGTGGTATGCGAGCAGAATGCGTGTGATACGGTGCTGTTTCCCCAGCCTGTCTGCTCACTCCGCTCTGTTCGCTCACTGAGGACGCAGGCCGACTACCCTCGATATCGATACTGCAACAGAATTGCCAGGGGGGCTTGCAGGTGTTGATTCGTTTAGGTTGGACACAAATACAGACTCGGAGTTCAGACACAGACACGAACTTCAGACTAGTGGCGAATGTGGTCTCAGGAAACACTCAGATTGGCCGAAGACTGACGCTTTGAGAGAGGCGAGACGGAATCTCACAGCTTTTTCGGCTGGTCGACAATAGCCACACAGTGGCGCCAGACACGGGTTTGTCGGCCGATAAATCGGGTGAGACGTGGTTTGCCTCCGAGATGATTCCACTCACAGTCCTATGTCGAAGAGCCGATTTGCCAGCAATGTGGCGAAGCCGAATCCCATGACGCAGATCAGAAGTCCGAACGCAGCAGCCCACCCGAACAGATCCGCTGTGGCGCCGACGACGACGGAGCCGCTGGCTCCCAGAACCATGTATCCTGTCCGGACGAGTCCGAAGCCGGCGCCACGCTCAGACTCCGAGAGGAGATCGAGAAAGCGAGACTGTAGTGGCGCACCCCAACTCATTGCGAATCCGATCAGAACGCAACTGGCAGCCAAACTGAGCGTTTCCCACCCGCGGACTGCCCCCGTGACCAGCCAACTGTACCCGATTATGCCGGTCATCATGGTCATGGTAGCTGCGGTGTCGCGGCCGAACCGATCCGAGATCCAGCCGGTGAGGGGCTGAGTAGAGCCGTGGACGATGAAATACAGAGAAAACAGCAAACTCGCTCGGGCAGCGGAGAGGTTCGCGGCAGCGACGAGAAATGCCGGGAGAAATGAGGCTGTCGCCTGCCAACAGAAGGCTCCAGTAACTGATAAGACGGTCGTGTACGCGATCGAAGGACGGCTGATCAGCTCGATGAGTGGCCTCACAGTAAATATCCGATCGGTGACGGACTCGTCGGGACGAGCGGGTGCAGTCGGCTCTATCTTCAGCCAAAACAGCGCAAATGTAGGTACAGCGACGAGACAGCCCAATCCGATTGCCGGACGCCAGCCGTATTGAGCCCCAATCACTGCTGCCAGTGGCGGAGCTATCAATCCTGCCACGGGGCCACCCGCAATGTGAATACCGACAGCCCGACCAATATCATCGAACTGTCGCGTGAGAAATGTCGTCGCGACCGTGTAGTGGAGGCCTGCGCCGGCTCCGAGAATCACCGCAATGGCCAGAAACGCCACTGGCGTCGGAGCCGCTGCCAATAGGAGACTCCCTATTGAGGTCACTCCGAGAGCCGTGAGAATCACTGTCCGTTCGCCAACACGGTCGCCGAACACTCCGCTCGGGAACTGTGTCAGTGCGTACGCAAGCCACATTCCAGACAGCGCTAATCCAATCACCGTGTTGGAGATTCCCAGATCAGCAGTAATGAGCGGGACTAGCGGGCTGATCACTAATCGTGCGACCATCGTTGCGGCGAACGCCAGTGTACAACAGCAAAGTGCGGTGTAGGCGTATCGCCAACTCACGATAGTAGCTAAAGCTGCGTACGGTTTGGGGTTGCGGTCTCACACAGTTGTTGCTGGAATCAGAACGTCCCAGTAGTCATGGGATACTCGTGAAGCACCTCGAGACGTGACCCGAGGCATCGCTGTTGAGGCTTGCACGGCACGAGTGTCATTCTGCCTGACCGTCTCTGTGGGGTGTCGGCTGGAATTACCACTCGAATGCACCGTGGTGTCCGTGTGAGTCAGCCACTCTACCACAACCTATCAACTCCTGTTGCCCCGTCGGTGACGGGCTGTGAGAGGAGACACAGGTCCACACCGTTACACGAGCAGCACCCGAATGCCGAGTCAACTATCCTACCCTCCTTTCCTCGTCAAGGGTAGAGCTTGCATACCGTCCAGGGAGACGTGGCTCTGTCTGTCGCTCGACGTGTGTGCCGATGAGGTCAGCCGGTAGCGGCAATTGATCATCTGTGATCTTGACGACCTCGCTGTCGTTCACGTCGACGGCAAGCGGTTGCTTCGACGGTTTGGATTTGGGGTCGGTAACGGTGACTTGTCCGACGCAAGATACCTGTTCTGTGGCCTCTCTGCCGGTAGCTCGGTACCCCTTAGGGGGTTGTTTGAAGTCTGTATCGAGGTGTGGAGTTAGGGCTGTTCGAGAGGAACAAACTCGTTTGATGTCTGCCTGCGTCGGGTTCTTCCCCTCTCTCCTCGCTCACTCCGTTCGAGCTGTGAGGAAGGAGACTTCTCCTCGAAAACGCCGAAACTCTATTGTTTGCGGGTTGTTTCTGGCTGTAATCTAGATGTCATTCAGCTGTAATAACATATCCTGGCAAACTAGCTGGTAGGCTTCACCTCCGGGGTTGACCCCCGAAGCACTCACCCTCTATCCGCTACAGACCGTGGCCGCGAGTCACGTCGCCAGGCACTAACAACCCGACAGAGCCCGCACCTATGCTGTTCGATCTAGTCCTGTCTAGGCTGGCCCAGTTCAGTCTAGCCAGTTGGGGGGCACCCTGATTCAGATGATAATCCTCACGATCGGCTAACTGACGCTCAATTTGACCGGATAGTCGGTGAGATTGCGATATCCATCGTCAGTGACGAGGATGATATCCTCGATTCGAACGCCTCCCACGGCAGGGTCGTACAGCCCCGGTTCCACGGTAATAATATGTCCAGACTCGAGTGGCCCGCCTCGCGGCGAGAGACTCGGACCCTCGTGCACGTCAAGACCGACACCGTGACCTGTCGAGTGGATGAACCCGGTTTCCGTTTCTGGATCCTCCCTCAGCGTGGGGACGCCAGCGTTTTCATACACATCACAGGCGGCTGCGTGAACCTCTTTCCCAGTAGTTCCCGGTTCGACCTGAGTTAGCGCGTTATCGAGTGCCGTCTGTGTGAGAGTATGCCAGTTTTGAAGCCGCTCCTCGGGGTCACCCGCGACGAACGTGCGGGTCATATCCGCGTGATACTTGCTGGTCTTGTCACGCGGGAAAATATCGATAATTATCGGTTCACCGCCGGCCAACGGTCCGGAGCCCCGGTCGTGGGGATCTGCGGCCTGCGACCCGCAGGCGACGATTGTCTCGTCGAGAGCACAACCGTGTTCCAGTAACGTGAACTCGATTTCCTGTTTCACCCGTTCGCTCGTGAGCGTCTCACCGTCGTAGTGTAGCTGACCGCCCTCGACGTTCGCTCGCGAGAGGAGGTCTTCTGCTGCCGCCATCGCTGCCTCATTAGCTCGCTGTGCGGCCTCTACGTTGGCCACCTCCACGTCGGTTTTCACCTCGCGAATGTCGCCAATGATCTCACTCTCGTCGACTATCACCTCAACCCCCCGCTCCCGGAGAGCGTCGGCGGTGCCCACCGGTGCCCGACGAGGCATCGCCACCGAATTCACTCCTCTCGACTGAATGAACTCTGCGTGAATGTCGTGCTTTTGCTCAGAGCCGCCGTAATCGTAATCGTAATCGGCATACCGGTCGACGGTTTCGGCTCGAGAGTCAGTTTGGGCTCTCCCGTACTCGAGTCCAGAGACCAGGAGATGCGTCTGGCCATCATACAGTGTCAAAAACGGGTCAGGCCCTGTGAAATCTGACAGATATAACTGATCAGATTCCTCCTGAGACGCGTCAATGAGATACGCATCGACACTCTCGTCCGTCAGAAATCGGTCCAGCCGTGTGAGGTCACGAGCCATACAGAGACAATCATCGGCGTCAGTAAATGGGTTGTCAACCACTGCGGCGACACATCACGCGAAATGTGGTTTGGGCTGTCAATCGATGTGATGTATTTCATACAAACGGTCACTGTGTGAGTGCCCAGGATACTCCCAGCCGACGACGGACGGTGATATCGTGTGCCTCTGGCCCGGATTAGTCGACTCTCCCAGAAATCAGGCCGAGACTCCCCGGAGATAACTCTAACAGTTCACAGCAGATACACCACAGAAGTGCCTGGCTTCAGCCGTGAGAAGAGACGTATATAGGGTATTCCCTGACGAATAGTGTATAGAACCGTTCAGTCGGGCCACCTGCGTCGGCCTGGCGGGGCGACTGCCAGCCGTCTCTTGATGCGAGGGGTGGCACTTGTCCCAGCTGGTCACCCCGGTGTTGACACCCACCGCACGGGATTGTGGTCCTGGTATAATCACTCGCGCCAATAGGGTTAGTTGAGAGAGCTGACCAGGTGTATCACTGCCGGTTGCGCGCATCTGCTAGCCGGTAGCCTGATACTTGACCCGTCCGGATGCCAGCTATGGACGCATATATCTCACAGTCACGAGTCAGTGGCAGCGCCCGTGCACCTCCGTCGAAGAGTTACACCCACCGTGCACTGTTGGCGGCCGGATACGGCGACGGTGCGACTGTCCGGAATCCACTGGTGAGTGCCGACACGCGCGCGACGGCGCAGGCGGTGGAAGCATTTGGTGGTTCTGTCACCGAGACTGAAAACTCGATTGTCGTTGAGGGGTTCGACGGTGACCCGGTGGTCCCGACTGACGTGATCAATTGCCACAACAGTGGAACGACGATTCGCCTGACCACGGCAGCTGCGTCACTGGCCACAGGGGTGACAGTGCTCACCGGTGACCAGTCATTACGCTCCCGCCCACAGGGGCCACTTCTGCGGGCGTTAGAGGAACTTGGCGCCCGGGCCGAGAGCACCCGTCGGAATGGACAAGCACCGCTCGTCGTTGAAGGCTCGATTCCTGGCGGCGAAATCACCATCCCTGGAGACATTTCCTCACAGTACGTGACTGCACTGTTGATGGCCGGTGCAGTTACCGAGACCGGAGTCGAGATTACCCTGTCGACGCAGCTCAAATCGGCACCATACGTCGACATCACGCTGGAATTGTTGGAGGCGTTTGGCGTCGAGGCATCCCCTATCGGCGCCGATTCCGCGAGCGGTGCCTCAGGATTTGTCGTCCCGGGGGGCCAGCAGTACCGTCCTGAAGAGGAAAGCTACGACGTCCCCGGTGACTTCTCCTCGATGTCGTATCTCTTGGCGGCCGGGGCCGTCGCGGGCGATGAGGAGGGGTTACTCGTCGAAGGGGCCAAGCCCAGTGCACAGGGTGATGATGCGATTGTCGACACTCTCCAGCGAATGGATGCAGACATAACCTGGGATCGAGACGCCGGAGAGATTGCTGTCGAGAAGTCGACACTCTCGGGGACGGAAGTCTCGGTAGCAGACACTCCTGATTTACTGCCCACGATCGCGGTACTCGGGGCAGTCGCCAAGGGTGACACTCAGATTCGGGATTGCGAACACGTCCGGTACAAAGAAACCGACCGAGTGGCAGCCATGGCGACAGCGCTTCGGCGGCTTGGAGCGTCGGTCACCGAGACGGAAGACACACTCACCGTCCACGGCGGTGATTCTAAATTGGTTGGAGCAGAGGTGGACGGTCGCGGGGATCATCGACTGGTCATGGCGCTGGCAGTTGCTGGACTGGCAGCAGACGACGTTACGACGATTCTCGGAGCCGAACACGTCGACGTGTCATTTCCCGGGTTCTTCGATCTGCTGTCCAGGACTGGTGCCACTGTCGAGACGATACCCCGGCCGTGACCGCCGTTTTGACCGAGTGGCGTGGTGGGTGTGTCCGAGCGAGCGGTCTGATCACTGTTAGGAAGTAGGCTGTGTGTTCGATGCTTTCAACTGAGAATGACGACAGCGAACACCCGGCGACTCGCTTAGGAGCTCCAGGACGTACGGCCTAAAACTGGTTCAGTACCGATTGAACGTCCGACTATCAGATGACGCCAGTCTGAGGGTGCCGCTCACGAGTCCCGCAGTCGATCAGCGATAGTGTTACGGAGAATCTCGGAGGTACCCTCGTAGATCTCGTTGACTTTTGCATCCCGGTAGAATCGCTCGACGGGAAAATCCGTCGTGTACCCGTAGCCACCGTGCACCTGGATTGCTTCGTTGGCCACTTCTCGAGAAACTTCTGATGCGAATAATTTCGCTTGGGCGGCCTCTTTCATGAATGACTGCTCGCGGATCTTCAGATCTGCTGCTTTATGCATCAGCATCCGCGCGGCCTGGAGTTTGGTATCCATATCAGCTAATTTGTGTTGGATACTCTGGAAATCGCCGATTGGTTGTTCGAACTGTTCACGCTCTTCGGCGTAATCTATTGCCTCGTCCAGTGCGGCCTGTGCGATTCCGACACCTCTGGCCGCGATGCTGATCCGGCCGCGATTGAGCGCTTCGAGCGCCTGTCGGAAGCCATCTCCTTCGTCACCGAGCCGCCGCTCCTCTGAGAGACCAATCGAATCAAACCGGAGTTCCGCGGTCGGGCAGCCCTTATCACCGAGTTTGTCCTCTGTTCCCTCGACGATGAAGCCGTCATCCTCCTCTGGTCGAACGATGAACGACGAGAGCCCGTCACTCCCGGCAGTGGGGTCACTCTTGGCAACCACAATCACGGTATCAGCGACCGATCCGTTCGAAATCCAGAGTTTCTCTCCGTTCAACCGGTATCTGTCCCCGTCTCTCTCGGCGGTCGTCTCCATGGCTGGAACGTCTGACCCAGCACCGGCCTCGGAGAGAGCGAACGCGCCGATATCGTCCCCGTGATTGAGAGGCGTGAGATACGTGCGTTTCTGGCCGGAGGTCCCGTACTCGTGAAGCATGTTCCCGGCCAGAGACGTGTGTGCCGCGACGATTGTTCCCAGCCCGCCAGAGCCACGGGAAATCTCTGCCAGACAGGAGGCATACACGTGATAATCGAGGCCAGCGCCGCCGTACGGCTCGGGAAATGGCATACCGAGGAGCCCGAGACCCCCCATCTTGTCGATTAACTCCGCCGGAAACTGATCAGTCTCGTCGATTTCGGAGGCGACAGGAATGATCTCCTCGTTGACGAATGTCGACACCGTGTCCCGGATCTGTCGTTGCTCTGGGGTGAGCCCAAGATCCATGTCGATATTCCAGTCATAATCCGTCTTGTGCGTTTCCCCCCCTCCCACAGGTTGAGCGGGCCCTGTAGTCATCCTGCAGGAACTGATCGTCATCTGGGAGCGAGCCCTTTCGTCCAACCCCACCGGACTTTTTAATCCCCCTTCCCTATTATCTGCAATTGAATGAGCGGACAGCGATACACGCCCGACGATCCGGATGTTGAGTGGTGCCGAGAGGCCGTCCAGGGCGTCTCCCGAACGTTCGCGTTGACTGTCGACGTATTAGACGAACCAATGGCGACACAGATTTGTCTTGGGTATCTCCTGTGTCGCGTCGCTGACACGGTCGAGGATTCGGGTCATATCCCACCCGACGAACAGACGGCTCTGCTCCGGACGTATGAGGCCGCGTTAGATCCGGACGATTCGACGACCATTGAGGAGTTCCGGGCCGCGGTTGACGAGTGGCTCCCCGAAGAAGCCGAGCGAAACGACGACTGGACAGTCGTTGCCAAATCACCGACGATCATGGCGACGTTCGCCCAACAGCCGACTGATGTCCAGACTGCGATCGTCCCCCCAGTTCGTGAACTCGTTGGGGGAATGGCGATGTTTGTGGACAGACACGCCACCAACGGCGGCCTCCGAATCGGTGATCGCGCAGAACTGGAAGAGTACTGCTATTATGCGGCCGGAACCGTCGGGAATCTCATCACGAATCTTCTCACTCGTGGCGATGTCGCTGACGAGCGTGTACAACAGCTTTACGATACCGCCGAAGAGTTTGGACTACTCTTACAGCTTGTAAACGTCTCTAAGGATGTTTACGACGATTATACCGAAGAGAACAACGTCTATATCCCGAATGACTGGCTGGAAGATGAGGGAATCTCGCAGGGGGACCTTGTCGATCCGACGAATCGTGAGAGTGCTGCGCGAGTCGTCAAACGCACTGCCAATCACGCCTGGTCATTTCTCGACGACGCGCAGGCGTACCTGGAGACAATGCCGCTCCGACACGGGAACACCAAAGCCGCGTGGGGCATTCCGTTCCTCCTCGCGGTTGGCACTCTCCGGGAACTCCGTGACCGTCCCGAGGATGCACTGACTCAACGCGGTGTGAAAATTACCCGAAAAGAGGTGTTTGCCGTCGTCTCTACTATGTCGACAGAAGCGTCGGTCCCGCTTCCACGACTGCGGGAATTGATAGAAGGGCAACCGTTCCACCGGGTCGCCGGTCAATCAGAGTAATAACCCTCGCCTCAATTGTGGCAGCCCTGACTCGCCACGCTGTGTCTCACGCACGGTATCCCAGTTATATCCGAATACCTTTCGACGAATCCGCCGGTGGAATCGAAAAGCACAGTATTACCGCTTTGACCGGCTTCTGCAGGCAAAACAGGGTGACCGGCGTGGAACTTGATTTGCGGTGATATCTGTCACGAGGACTAGTTAGCCACGCTCTGATATCTATCAGTTATTGAGAACACAGACATCGTGTTCGAGATGGATTCGTCAAGGGGTTCTGAACTGAATACCGAAATTAAGATATTGACCGTCGCACCTACTGCAACGGATACTGAGGGTAGTTGTCAGGCGGGGGGAATCGCCTCACCGACACGTCACGTGTTCGGGTGTGAACTCTAGACGACCCACTTCGGGCTGTCGAGGGGACTCACGGTCGCCCGCGTCTGTCTCTGTCTCTGGGTGACAGCAACGAGATGACAACGCCTCGGGATCTGTTCTCAAAGTACTTGCCCACATATCCGGGTCAGTTCGCAGTGAGGATCGGCAGGACCTCGATTGTCTTGTGTTCTCCTAGACGAGGCTTCGTCCGTGTTTCAGCCGTCGACATGCGTCCTGAGCGGACACCCTGTCACTTCGGGAGTCGCTTTCTGTGTCGGGTCCCTGATTGCAGGATTGGCTGTGTCGTTG
>JAQCMZ010000005.1 GCA_028274825.1 Haloferacaceae archaeon | reverse complement strand
TGTCGTACAGCTCGTGAACGCGCGTCCAGAGTTCCTCGTGGACGCGCTCGATACCATCTTCATCGACGTAATCGAGGCTATTGTAGAAGGTTTCAGAGGTAACTCGCTCAGGTGAGAGATCGAGCAATCCGGGGAGAGCAGTCAGCGGGAACCAGTCAGTTGTTGCGTCAATGCTGCGGGGATCAAGACACCGAGCGATGATCTGGATAAGGAGAAGATCGCCCAAGGGCGGGCCGCCGCCCTTGGGCTGGAGATGGCTCTCCAGAACAGAAGGAAGCTCAAGCTTCTCGGCTATGGCGTGAAGCGCAGCGACCGGGCCATAATCGACGGCCTGTGTGGGTGTGATCTCTTCGAGAGGATACTGTGATTGATAATCTTGGTCAGTTGTGAAGTCATAGTCGTATTCGACGAGTAACTCGTAGAAATCGGGCAACAGGGAGGGGTCGATCTCGATGAGATCGACCTCGATCTCACGTCTCTCTTTGGCGGTAGCGGAACATAGGTTGTAGTAGTTGGAGCTCCATGCACCGAACATGCGAAGACCAAATCCGAAGGAAACGGGTTCATTCCACAGCGAATTTCTCGCGGAGGCGGTACGCAATTGGCTTCGGTGGCAGCACGGGACGCGGCTGACCGAGCCGCGTCCGTGTCCGGATTGCGGCGAGCAGCACTATCGCAAACACGATTTCAAGGAACGCATCTTTGCGATTCTTATCACCGATGACGGGTTCGAAGAGATCATCGTTGAGTATCGGCGATTCTGGTGTAAAAACTGCGAGCAGACAGTCTCGGCTGATCTCTCCTCGCTGTTCTACGATGACTGTCTGTACGGCAAACCGATCGTGAATCTGTGCTTGACACTGGCAGCCGATAATCCACCGACGGCGGTAGAGAACCACCTCCAGAAGATTGGGATTCAGGTTGATAAGGACACCGTTGCCCGCTATGTCCGTGAGTTCGGCGACAAGTTCGCCGAACGACACGGGATTACAGTCGCTGGCGAGTCACTCGCGCAGAACGTCTTAGCCGCCCTGTTCGACGTAGGGACGGTTGAGGAACTCAAGGAGGAATACGGAGAGGAGCTTGCGGAAGCTGGTATTGACGACGTAGCCGGCTGTGCCGATGAGACATATCCGGCCAAGAAGGGCGCGAAAAAGGACCTCTACGAGGAGAACATGGAACGCAAGCAGGAGGGGAAGAATCCGCGTCCCCATCCGGAAGGCTTCACCGTCGCATTAGGGTATCTGCCGCAGTTGGACTGTTTTGCCAGCGTGCAGTGTCGAAATACTGCGTTCGCGAGCGTCCTCGCGAACGCGTTGGGCATGCCGATGGAGGGTGTTGCCTACTACGTGACCGACGATGAAGACTGCTACAACGACACGTTCCCGGGGCGTGTGAACTGTCTCTTCCATCGACTGTGCGCACGCGCTCGTGACGACGAGCGCGTCGAGGAGTTGCACAAGGAAGGCCGCTACGAGGAGTTGGAAGCGTATCTCGAAGCTGAGTATGAGACGCTGTACGAGCAAGAGGTAGAGGAGCTGAAAGAAGAGTATCCGTCGTTCTGGGATGAGGAGACAGGGGAGTTCACAGGGCCAGTTACGACGAACGCGATTGAAGGTGGGAACTGGCGGATGAAAGAGAAGTTAGGCGTGCCGTATCGGCGATGCCGATCGGCACGCGGCCGGGTGTTGCTGGGAGCAGTGAGTGATTCGCTGTCAGTCTACAGGAACGGGCGTCCAGACGTGAGTTTTGCCCAGCGTCATGGGACGTTTTGCTTCGAGAAGATCATGGCGGATCATCCACCAAGGTCACCAGATTGCGTGACAGCACCGCCAGCTCCGCCGGTGTCAATACGGGCGAGGTAGCGACAGCTACGTCGAGAAATCCAGGGACAGGAGCACATACGGGTACTACCCACCAACCTACACCGCCTCTCTCTTTGGGAGATAACTTGTCAGGACGGCCGATGTAGCGTAGTTCGTTGTGCCTTGGATCACCGTCCTTGTAGACAGTTTCCACCACGTTGTAGTAACTGTAGTCGCTCCGAGGGTTTTCTTTGATGAACGCCATTATCTATACTTTCAAAATAAAATACTATGTTTGAGCGGATAGAAAGTGCTAATGAAGCAATATTTGTCTAGACTTAATACGAGAGCTATTGAGAAAACTGTGGGACGTGACGGGGCTCTTGAGCGGACAGCAATCGCTATCGACTATCAACTACCAGAGATGGGGTTAGAGGGCACGGCGGGCGTGCAGAATAACTCACACACCTGGTCGATCACGCAATAACTGGCCTAGAACACCGTGCACCCGGTGCACGGAGATTAGAGACGGTTAGAGATTGCCTTGCCGACGGCGGATGATCAGCTCTCGCACCCGCGTAACATGATCAACATCGGACTGCAAGTACGCTGTGAGAATGGCCTCAACGATCTCGGAGCGGCTTGCTCCGAGATCAGCACATTCTTCGACCAGTTCGTCCAGTTCATCGACGATTTCCTGTGTGACAGCCACGCCGAATTTCTCTCGTTCCATATTCTAAAACGCTCTCAAAAGTCTGTGCACCCGGTGCACGGTTATCTTATCGCTTCATTCAGATAGACAGAGTGCATGGGAATCATTCTGCACGCCCGCCAGAATTAGTAAAATTATTGGAAGTAACTATTTTGCCATACATACCTTCTCGCTGGAATTCGTCGGCAGTTGTGGTGTCGCTTCGCGTTCGACAAACTGCATCTCAAGACAGTTCCGAACGACACAGGTTAAGCCGATTCTACCGGGAGCTGTCGGCGATCAGTCTCGTTTGAGGACTGTGCGGGCGTCGTATTGACGCCCTTGATCTGGTTTCTGATGGTCGCTCCCTCAAGATTCGCGCCGTCGAGATCGGCACCGTCAGTCTCCATGTGATAGATATCTGCACCCTCGAACTGTGCGTCCCGAAGGTCTGCCTCGTGGAAATACACGTGATGCAGATACGTGCCTCGGAAGTCGGCCGACCGGACGTCGGCCTGGTTGAACTCGGCCCCGTGGAGGTAGGCATCGCGGAAATCGGCGTCACGGGCCCGCACTCCGTTGTACGAAGCTCTCACTGCCTGGACGTTCGAAACATCGGCGTTACGAAGATCCGCTCCATCGAGGTCCGCACTGTTGAGCGTCGCACCTCGGAGGTCCGCGTCGACCAAGGTTGCCTCTGTCAGCGTCGTCTCCACCAACACCGCCTCCCGAAGGTTGTCGCCGCGAAGGTTGCATTCCGCGAGGTCCGCTTCTCGGAGAGAGACGGCCGGTTTTACTACTTCATCCCCGCAGACGGGGCGTGGAACGCCGTCGATGACCAGCCGCGGCTCACTCCGAAGTTCTGTGACTGTCTCGATCAGATTTTCGGTCGTCGACGTGTTTCCAGCCGTAGTGTCAGTTCTGCGCTGTACGGAAAACGCGAGCGTGGCGTCCTCCTGGTCGTATATCGGGTTCGACATGCGAAGAGCAACCGTATCCCGGCCGTTCCGCGTGAGGAGCGGGCCAGTCGGCCGGTCCGTAATCGTCTCCCAGTCGTAGTCGACGAACGACGCTGATGACTGACGACCCGAGCGCTCGGGCTCTTGCTCGGTTTGCCACGTAAC
>JAQCMZ010000536.1 GCA_028274825.1 Haloferacaceae archaeon | reverse complement strand
GGTGCTGTCTCGGAGATCTGATCATCCGACAGCAATGAACCCAGAAAATTGCTTGTAGACATATTTATTAATTCTCAGTTGTAGACAAAAATATGTTGCTGTTAGAAACCACTCATTATAAAAATTAAGAAGACAACGATAGCATTGTTTGATTTTTCATACGGTCGTGCGTTAGTTTTTAGCGGTGATTACGGAGATAGATAGTTCCAGATATTCTGTTCATCAACCGTAGGGAGTCCTCGTTGGATCTGCTGTTTCAGCGTCGCAAGATCAGGGATGAGACGGTGCTTGAACCGTTCGTTGAGTCGGTCCCAACATCCTTCTACCGGGTTCAGCTCCGGTGAACTACCCTACCCTACTCAACTGCTGGTGCGGCTTCCTTGAGGGTGTCGTCAGAACTCTCCGAGTTCTGACTGCTAACCAGAAGTCCGCGACTTCTGGTGATGGGGCTTCTTGTATATATGACGCGCTTTGTAGACACTGAATGGCTATCCGCAGGGAGCGTAGTCTCCACAGGCGTGTCTTCGGGCCATCCCAGCCCTAATTCAGCAAAGCCTCGCTGTAAGACGTTCAGCGCCGCATTCGCGTCACGATCACACGCAATCCCACACGAGGGACACGAATGCTCCCTAACCCAGATGGGCTTCGCTGCCTCCACGCCACACGACGCGCACTCTTTCATTATGCCTCGTGCTTCGATTTGAACGACATGGGTCCCGTACAGCTCGGCTTTGTATTCGAGCAGCGTGATGAACTGTCGCCACGCCGCATCCTGCTTGTTCCGAGCGGTATGCGACTGTCCCAACATCCCCTTCACATCCAAATCTTCAACGAACACCGCGTCGTATTCCCGGACGAGCCACGTCGTGAGTTTATGCTGGTAGTCCAGCGCTGTCCGCCGAATGTGACGCTTGATCTTCGCAATCTTCAGTCGTTGTTTCTCGTAGTTGTTCGATCCACGTTCTTTCCGTGAGAGCTTGCGTTGCTCGCGACGGATTGTTCGTACTCGTCGTCGAATTCAAGCTAATCTACAGTCTTCCTGTCCGATGTGTGGATGTAACTGAGGCTGCCAAGATCGATTCCAACGCTATTGCTTGTATCTATCGAGTGCGCGTCGGGTTTCTCGGGCAGATCGGCCTCGTCGGTTTCGAGTCCGAAGGGGACAAACCACTCGCCAGTGGTCTTTTTTGATCGTGACTTCTTTGATGAACGCTTCGTTCGGTATGTCGCGGTGGTACCGGATTTTGATGTCACCGATTTTGGAGAGACAGAGTGTCGCGTTGCGGCCACTCGTGTTTTTGAGTTCGAAGCCGTCATCAGAAATCTGTGATTTCTGATTGCCCATCAGACGCAGTCTGATGACCGGACCGCGAATACGTCATACTCTGAAACTCCCAAACACAATCAATCAATTACATATTGACACGATAGTTGTCCGTGTACTATCTTATACTGGTTATATATGTGTGAGTATGTACTTCTTTGGCTATTTGAGGAGGATAGCTCCGTTTGTCCGATACCACAGACTTTCCGTGTGGCGCTTCTAGTGTTCATATGACGATAGCTACTGGCGACTCTGTCACGCTTGAGTACACGGGCCGACTCGACGATGACACAGTGTTTGACACCTCTCGGGAATCCGTCGCCGAGGAGTCGGGCCTCGCCGAAGCGCAGCCCGAGCGAGAGTACGAACCGCTAACGGTCGAAATCGGCGACGAGCAGGTCATCAAGGGGATGGAGGAGGGACTGATCGGCCTCGAGGCTGGGGAGACAGAGACTCTGACGATTCCGCCGGAGAAGGCCTACGGCGAGCCCAGTGACGACCAGATTCAGGAGTTCGAAACTGAGGAACTCACAGAGATGCTCGGC